>JAWVGD010000194.1:0-3723 GCA_033855515.1 Baekduia sp. | reverse complement strand
CCCAGGCTCGGGAAAGTCCGCCATCTACGAGATCTCCGGCGTCATGAAGCCGGGGGTCACGGTCGTCATCTCGCCCGTGGACGGCGAGCAGCGGGAAGGCGAGTCCGGCTACCTGTTCCTGGCGCCCGAGCAGCTGGCCCAGGACGAGGTGCTCGCCGGCGCGCGCGACGCCGGCCCGTCGCTGATCGTCATCGACGAGGCGCACTGCATCTCGGAGTGCGGCCAGGACTTCCGCCCCGACTACCTGCGGCTGGGCTCGTTCATCGCCGAGATGGGACACCCGACCGTGCTGGCCTTGACAGCCAGCGCCTCGCCGCCCGTGCGCGAAGAGATTTCCGAGCGCCTGCACATGCGCGACCCGCTCGTGGTCGTTGAGGGGTGACGGTCCTGGCGGGGGCCTGGAAACGCAAGCCCGCTGGTGGTACAACGCGTACATGGACGCCGATCCAATGAACGACTACATCCCGGATGCCAACTACAAGCGCAGGGAGGAGTCGCTCGGCGGGGACAAGATGGTGATGGAGCTGCACGGCGAGCTGGACATGTTCATCAGTCCAGGGCTGGCAGCGCGCTTCCATGAGCTGGCCGAGGACGGAGATCGTGACGTGGTCGTCGACTTGAGCGACGCCCGCTTCATCGACACGACCGTGCTCGAGACGTTCGTGATGGCGCAGAAGGAGCTCCAGGACCACAAGCATGCCCTCGCCGTGATCGCGGACGGTCCGTACACACGCCGCACGTTCGAGCTGACAGGGCTGAACGACGTGCTGCGCGTATGCGGCAGCCGCGACGAAGCACTCTCACGGCTCGCCTGAAGCACCCAAACGAAGACTGATTGATCCGAACTCGCCCCGGCCCCCGTAGTAGGGGGGACAGGGGAGAGGCGCATGTCGCCCTCCGCCACTCGAAGGCAAACAAGGAGGGGACATGGAGCCCACCCAGACGGAGGGGCGCGACGCGTCTACGGGCGCGCTCGACGAGCTCGCCAATGACGCAGCGTCGCGCAGCAAGTTTCTGCGGATGGTCGGAGGAGCCGGCGCAGCCGGAGCTTTCAGCCTGCTGCTCGCAGCATGCGGGAGCGGCAAGAAGAGCGCTTCGGCAACCACCGCCGCACCCGCGGCGACCGGCACGTCGACCACGACCGCGACGGCCAAGACCGGGACCGAGCAGTTCGGCGCCGGCGACCTCGGAATCGCCAACTACGCACTGACGCACGAATACCTCGAGGCCGAGTTCTACAAGGAGGTTGCGGCCAGCGGGCTCTTCAAGGGCACGCAGCTGCAGCTCATCAAGAAGTTCGGCGACAGCGAGCGGCAGCACGTCGACGCGCTGACGGCGCTCATCAAGAGCGTCGGCGGCAAGCCGGCCCCCAAGCCGAAGACGCAGTTCCCGATCGACAACGCCAAGTCGGTGCTGAAGCTGGCGGCGACTGTCGAGAACCTCGGCGCGGCCGCGTACCTCGGCCAGGCCGGGAACATCAAGGACAAGAAGATCCTCGCCGCAGCACTGTCGATTCACACCGTCGAGGCACGGCATGCCTCGGCTCTCAACAGGCTGCTCGGCATGGACGCGAGCCCGGATGGAGCGTTCAGCAAGCCGGCAACTGCCGACGAGGTCCTGAAAGCCGTCAAACCCTTCATCGCCGCGTAGCGCGGGCTGGGAAGAAAGGACAAGCGAAATGAGCAATTCAGACATTGCGCAGCCCGAGCTCGCAGGCATCGAGATCCACGGGCTCACTCGCAGCTCGTTCATCCTCAAGGGTGCACTCGCTGCAGGAGCGGTCTACGGCGGCAGCTTCGTCGGGCCGTTCGTCGGACAGGCGTTCGCCGCCGGTGGGGATGTGGACATCCTCAACTTCGCGCTGACGCTGGAGTACCTGGAGTCGGCGTTCTACAAGAAGGCGTTGACGCTGAACCTGAGCGGCGACGTGAAGACGCTGGCGAAGGAGATCGGCGATCACGAGGACCAGCACGTGATGGCCCTCACCGCCACGATCAAGAAGCTCGGCGGCAAGCCGGTCAGCGCTCCGGGCGTGACGTTCCCGATGAAGGACGAGGCCGGCTTCCTGAAGCTCGCCCAGGTCTTCGAGGACACGGGCGTCAGCGCGTACAACGGTGCGGCTCCGATGATCAAGTCGCCGGAGGTGCTCGGCGCCGCCGGCAGCATCGTGCAGGTCGAGGCGCGCCATGCGGCCGCCATCCGCCTGCTCAACAACGCAGCACCGGCCCCGGACGCCTTTGACAGGGCGCTTGCCAAGGGTCAGGTACTGCAGGCCGTCAAGCCGTTCATCAAGTCCTAGCGAGAAAGGCAGGTGAAGTCAGATGCCCAACATCGGACCAATGGAATTGATCGTCGTGCTGGTGATCGCCCTGGTGATCCTCGGCCCGAAGAAGCTGCCGGACGTCGGTCGCAGCGTCGGCCGTGGCATGCGTGAGTTCAAGACCGCCATCACCGGCGGCGGCGACGAGGAGACGGACACCCACCTCGCGCTTGCGCGCGCCGAGGAGCCCGCTCCCGTGGCTGTCAAGACCGCAACGCCGGCTGCCTGACGCGTTCCCGATGGCACGCCTGAAGCCCATAAGCCACGACGACCAGTTGGCGCTCGTCGATCACCTCGATGAGCTCCGTTTCCGGGTCGTCGTGGCGCTGGCGGCCTTCGGGACCGCGCTCGCGCTCTGCTTCTGGCAGAACCACCGGCTGCTCGAGATCGTCAACGCCCCGCTCAACGGGAAGCAGCCGATCACGCTTGGCGTGGCGGAGGCGTTCAGCACCACGCTGACGATCTCGGCCTATGCCGCGATCGCGCTGTCACTGCCGGTGATCCTCTGGCAGCTCTACGCGTTCGTCCTGCCGGCCTTCGCTCCGAACGAGCGCAAGGTCGCCAAGCCGATGATGCTGCTGATCCCGTTCCTGTTCATCGCCGGTGCGCTGTTCGGCTACTACGTGGTCGTCCCGAGCGCCCTGCATTTCCTGCTCAACTTCAACGCCTCGGAGTTCAACCTTCAGATCCGCGCGAAGGAGTACTACGGGTTCTTCGCGCAGACGGTCATCGCGTGCGGGATCGTGTTCCAGGTCCCGGTCGGAGTGCTGGCCGCGACGCGCCTGGGGATCGTCTCCCCCGAGAAGCTGCGCAAGCACCGGCGCCACGCGATTGTCGGCGCTGCAGTCATCGCAATGCTGCTGCCGGGTGTCGATCCGGTGAGCATGCTCATCGAGACCGTGCCGCTGATCGTGCTGTATGAGCTGAGCATCATCCTGGCGAGCGTGTTCGGCGGCAAGCCGGCGCCAGACCTGGCCGATGGGGCGGCGGGCGCATGAGGCGCGCCGCACTCCTGGTCCTGGTTGCGCTGGCCGGTTGCGGTGGCGGGTCGTCATCGACGCCGGCCTCGTCGCCGGCCCCCGCCGCCGCGGCCTCGAAGGTGAAGGACACGATCGTGGACTTCAAGTTCAAGCCCGCGGCGATCACCTTGACCGCGGGCTCGAGCGTGACCTGGACCAATCAGGACGCGTCGCCGCACACGGCCACCGCCAAGCCCGGCGCACCGGTCGTGTTCGACACGGGCCGGATCGGCAAGGGCCAGTCGAAGACCGTCAAGTTCACGAAACCGGGCACCTACAGCTACTTCTGCGGCTTCCACCCGTTCATGACGGCCAAGGTCGTGGTCACAGGCTGACGATCTGATGCGTAAGCTGCGCGGCGCGATGCGGCGGGCTGCTTTGATC
>JAWVGD010000193.1:0-3752 GCA_033855515.1 Baekduia sp. | reverse complement strand
CACACGCTCGAGAAGGCCGGGTTCAAGGTGACCCAGACCCAGCAGGACACCAGCGACCGGACGCAGGACCTCCACGTCATCAGCCAGGACCCGCCGACCGGGACCAAGGCGAAGAAGGGCTCCACCGTGACGATCACCGTCGGCACGTACGTTCCGGCACCCGCCACGGGCACCCCGACCACCACGACCCCGAGCACCACGGCGCCCGGCGGCACGGTGACGACCCCGTGAGGGTGGCGGTCCTCGGCGGCGGCCGGTCCTCGGAGCACGAGGTGTCGCTCGTCAGCGCGGCGACGGTGCGCCAGGGGCTGCTGGACGCCGGCCACGACGTCGTCATGGTCGAGCTGGCGCGCGACGGCACGTGGTGGCACGACGGCGAGGAGCTGGCGCTGCGCCCCGGCCGCGGGCTGCTCGACGCCGACGTCGTCTTCCCGGTCCTGCACGGCCCGTTCGGCGAGGACGGGACGGTGCAGGGGTTGCTCGAGGTGCTCGACGTGCCCTACGTCGGTTCGGGCGTCATGGCCAGCGCCGTCTGCATGGACAAGGTGGTGTTCAAGGAGCTCATGACCCAGGCGGGGCTCCCGCAGGTCGGCTACGCGCTCGTCGAGGCCGGGCGGGAGCGCCCCTCGCTGGACCACCTCGGCTTCCCGCTGTGGATCAAGCCGGCGCGGCTGGGCTCGTCGGTGGGCATCGTGCGCGTCGAGCGCGCCGCGGACATCGACGCGGCCCTGCGGGAGGCCTTCTCCCACGACGACCGCGTGATCGTCGAGGCGAGCGCCACCGGCCTGGAGATCGAGTCCTCCATCCTGGGCGACACGCACGACGCGCGCGTCAGCGAGCCCGGCGAGATCGTCCTGCTGCGCGAGGGTTGGTACGACTACGAGGCCAAGTACGGCGAGGGCGGCATGCGCCTGCAGTTCCCGGCGCGGATCTCCGGCACCGCGCGCGAGCGGCTGCGCACCCTGGCGGCACGGGCGTTCGCGGCCTCCGGCTGCTCGGGCCTGGCGCGCGCGGACTTCTTCGTCGACGGCGAGCAGGTGCTGCTCAACGAGCTCAACACGCTGCCGGGCCAGACGCCGACCTCGGCCTACGGCGTGCTGTGGGAGCACTCCGGGGTGCCGTACCCCGAGGTCGTCGACGAGCTGTGCCGCATCGCGGTCGCGCGCTTCGAGCGCGAGCGCGCGCTGCGGCACTGACGTGAGCCCGCGCTCAGCGCGGCAGCGCGCGGGCCGCGGCGTCGATGTCGGCCCACGGGTCGCCGCCGAGGGCGGCGAGCCGCTCGCCGATCGTCTGCAGCGTCCACCCGTCGGGGACCAGCGCGTCGTCGGCGAGCTCGGCCCAATCCAGCGGCGTGGCCACCGGCGCGCCCGGCCGGGGGCGCGGCGCGTACGGGGCCACGACGGTCTGCGCCTGGCCGTTGCGCGCCACGTCGATGTACAGGCGATCGCCGCGCTTGGCCTTGCGGAACTCGTCGGTCAGCGCGTCCGGGTGGGCGGCGGCGAGCTCGGCGGCGAAGGCCCGCGACCAGGCCAGGACGTCCTCGACGTCGCGCGTGCGCTTCAGCGGCGCCACGACATGGATGCCGCGCGATCCGGTGACCATCGCGAACGGCTCGAGCCCCCGCTCGCGCAGCGCGTCGCCGCAGACGCCCGCCGCCCAGCGGACCGCCGCGAAGTCGTCGGTCGTCGGGTCGAGGTCGATCACCAGCCGGTCGGGTCGGTCGAGCCGGTCGGCGCGGCGCGGGAACACGTGCGGGGTGACGCAGCCCTGCTGGGCCAGCCACTGCAGGGTGGCGCGGTCGTTGGCCAGGATGTGGCGCACCGAGCCGCCGTGCTTGCCGACCACCACGGTCGTGATCCAGTCCGGTGCGCCGCGCGGGAGGTCCTTCTGGAAGAAGCTGCCCTCGGTCACCGCGCCGCGGAAGCGCTCCATCGACAGCGGCCGGTCGCGGACGTGGGGCAGCATGACCGGCGCGATCGCGCCGAAGTAGTCATACAGGTCGCGCTTGGTCAGCCCGGCGTCCGGCCACAGCACCCGCTCGGGGTGGGTGAGCTTGACCTCGGGCTCCGGGCTCACTGGTAGAGCACGATCTCCGAGATGGACGCGTGGCCCGACGGGGGCACCTTCGTGATCCACACGAGGTAGTAGCGGAACCTCTGCCCGGCGGTGTCGAGCTGCAGGCTCAGCTTGTTCTTGTTGGCGGTGAAGCTCGTCCCGAGGTCCTTCCAACCCGACAGCGACGACGGCGCCTGCGTGCCGTTGGCCACGTAGATCTTGCCCTGCCAGCCCGTGGTCGGCGTGCGGATGTCCAGGCGCTTGCCGACCACGCCTGGCTTGGCGTCGATGTAGATCCCGACGCCGGCCTTGGTCAGCCCGTCGCGGTAGGTCTCGGTCGACCACGACGTGTTGGGGTCGTCGTCGAGCACCCGGCCGACGTCGCGGTGGTGCTCGGCCTGATCGCCGAGCGGGTCGAAGTCGTGGGCGCGCGCCTGGCCCAGGGACACGGACCGCAGGCCCGGGGTGGCGGGCGTCACGGGCCGCTGGCTCGTTCCGCGCTGGGTGTGGTCGGCGAGCAGGAGGACGACGGCGACCGCCGCGACCGCCAGCGCCAGCAGCGCGAACAGCAGACGGGCGGGATGGGTGACGCGCGCCGGCAGGCGCCGCCGGGCGCTGGGCGGCAGCGTGCGCAGCACCGCGGTGGCCTCGCCGGTCGCCTGGCCGCTGCGCGCGGTCTCGATCGCCAGGACGTCCTCGAGGTCGGCGATCAGCTCGCGGTCGTCGGCGTAGCGGTGGTCGAGGTCCTTGGCGGTCGCGCGATCGACGACCGCGGCCAGCGCGCTGGAGACCTCCGGGCGGCGCAGCTGCACGTCGGGCAGCTGCTCGCGGACGTGCTTCATCGCGACGGCGACCTGGTTGTCGCCCTTGAAGGGGACGTCGCCGGTCAGCATCTCGAACAGCACGATGCCCAGCGAGTACAGGTCGCTCTGGCCCGTGACGGGATGGCCGAGCGCCTGCTCGGGGGAGACGTAGTCGGTCGTGCCCAAGACGCGGCCGTCCGCGGTCAGGCCCTCCTGGTCCAGCGTTCGCGCGATCCCGAAGTCCGTGACCTTCGCCGAGCCCTCCTCGTCGACGAGGACGTTCTGGGGCTTGACGTCGCGATGGACGATGCCGTTGGCGTGCGCGACGCCGAGCGCCCGGGAGATCTCGATCGCGTACGCGATCGCCTCGGAGACCGGCAGCCGGCCGTGGCGGCGGATCCGGTCCTTCAGCGTCTCGCCCTCGACGTACTCGAAGACGATGTACGGGGTGTTGTCGTCCTCGCCGGCGTCGATGACCGTGACGATGTGCGGATGGTTCAGCTGGGCCACCGCGCGGGCCTCGCGCCGGAAGCGCTCGAGCTGATCGGAGTCCGACGCGATCTCACGATGCATCAGCTTGATCGCGACCTGACGTTCCAGGACCGTGTCGAAGGCGCGATAGACCGTCGACATCCCGCCGGTGCCGATCTGGGCATCCAGCCGATAGCGGCCGTTGAGGAGCGTGCCGACCTGCGAGCTCACGTCTCTATTGTGCTGCGGCGATGGCGGTCGTGGAGGTCATGTACTACACGGACCCGGCGGATCCCTGGTCGTGGGCGGCCGAGCCTGCGCTCGCGCGCCTGCAGTGTGAGTTCGCCGAGGAGGTGGCGATCACCTACGTGCTGAGCGGGATGGCGCGCGAGGTCACGCATCCCGACATGATCCTCCTCGACG
>JAWVGD010000192.1:0-5349 GCA_033855515.1 Baekduia sp. | reverse complement strand
CGACGTCCAGCGTGGACATGACCAGGCCGGCGCCGTTGCCGAGGATGCCGATGTCGCCGTCGAGCTTGACGTAGGTCAGGCCGCGCTCGTGGGCCATCTGCTCCTGCGGGTCCTCGTCGGAGGGATCACGCAGCTCGGCGTTGACCGGGTGGCGGAACAGCGAGTTGTCGTCCAGCGTGACCTTCGCGTCCAGCGCGGCGACGTTGCGGTCGGGCGTGACGATCAGCGGGTTGACCTCGACCAGCAGCGCCTCCTCGGAGATGAACGTCCCGTAGAGCTGGTGCAGGAACGCGCCGACGGGGCGGACGAGGTCGGCGTCGACGCCGGCCTCGAAGGCCAGGCGGCGGCCGTGGAAGTCCTGGAAGCCGAGGAGCGGGTCGACGTGGTGGGTGGCGATCGCGTCCGGGTTGGTGTCGGCGACCTCCTCGATGTCCATGCCGCCCTGGGTGGAGAGCATGATCAGCGGCGCCTTTGCACCGCGGTCGAAGACGATCGACGCGTAGTACTCGGACTCGATCTGCGAGGCGGCCTCGATCCAGATCTCGTGGACGGTGAAGCCCTTGATGTCCATGCCGAGGATGGCGCCGGAGTACTCCCGCGCCTCGTCCTCGTTCTGGGCGATCTTGATGCCGCCGGCCTTGCCGCGGCCGCCGATCTTCACCTGTGCCTTGATGGCGCAGGGGAAGCCGATCTCCTTGGCGGCGGAGACGGCCTCGTCGACCGTCCGCGCCGGGCGCCCGTCGGGGACGGGGATTCCGTGTCGGGCGAAAAGCTGCTTGCCCTGATATTCGAGCAGGTCCATAGAAGGACGCGACGTTATTGCAGGAGTCCGGGAGAATGCTTCGTGCCCAAACGACCGCACCCCGCGATGGGGCTCGGAAATGGCACAATGCCCGACCGCATGGCACTCCCCAAGAACATCCAGTGGGTTACCTTCGACGTCTACGGCACTCTCATCGATTGGGAGACCGGAGTCGCGGATGCATTCGAACGGGAGGCCAAGCGCGACGGCTTCACGATCGACCGGACCCAGGTCGTCGATCTGTTCCTCCAGGCGACCGCCGAGATCCAGAGCGGCTCCTACGAGCTCTACGCCGAGGTACTGCGCCAGGCGGCGGTCAAGATCGCCAAGGAGATCGGCTGGCCGCTGGAGCCGTCGCGCTCCGGCTTCCTGCCCGACTCCGTCGTGCGCTGGGGGGCGTTCAAGGAGACGATGCCCCAGCTCAAGAAGTTCCTGAGCAAGTACGAGACGGGCCTCGTCTCCAACATCGACGACAAGCTGCTCGGTCAGACGCGGCGCCACATCCCGGCCGACGTCGACCTGGTCGTCACCGCACAGCAGGTCCGCTCCTACAAGCCCGATCCCGCGCACTTCAACGAGTTCGCGCGCCGCATCGGCGGCAAGAAGGGCTGGGTCCACATCGCGTCGGGCCTGTACACCGACATCGAGCCGGCGACGAAGCTCAAGGTCCCCACGATCTGGGTCAACCGGCGCAAGGAGGAGATCCCTCCGGGCGGCAAGAAGCCGACCGCCGAGGTCAAGAACCTCCTCGAGGCCGCCAAGCTCCTCGGGCTGTAGGCCCGGGCCGGCGGGCGGAGCCGAGCCATGCAGGTCGTCGCACTGCACCCCGGCGTCATCGTCGCGCGCAGCGTCAAGTGGCAGACCACGAGCACGCTGCTCCACGCCGGCGACGAGACGTTCGTCGTCGACTCGCCGATCTTCCCCGACGAGCTCGACGCGCTCACGGGGATCCTCGGGCAGGCGGGCTGGGGGCTCTCGGGCCTCCTGGCCACGCACGCCGACTGGGACCACCTGCTCGCCCGGCTCGCGTTCCCCGACGCGTCGCTCGGCGTCAGCGAGACGACCGCGGCGCGGCTGCGGGCCGAGCCCGGCGTCGCGGCGCGCCGGCTGCGCGAGACCGACGAGGACGACTACGTGGTGCGTCCGCGCCCGCTGTCGCTCGGGCAGGTGCAGGCGCTGCCGGTGCCCGGCAAGCTCGAGCTGGGCGGCGACGCCGAGCTCGAGCTGATCCCCGCCGACGGCCACACGACCGACGGGATGGCGATCTGGGCGGAGTTCGCCCGGGTCCTGTGCGCCGGCGACTACCTGTCGCCGGTCGAGATCCCGATGATCAGCGAGGGCGGCTCGCGCGACGCCTACAGCGCGACGCTGCTGCGCCTGGCGCCTTACGTGGAGCAGGCCGACTGGGTCGTGCCCGGCCACGGCGCGCCCATCGACGGCCGGCGCGCGCTGGCGATCCTGCGCGAGGACCTGGCCTACGTCGAGGCGCTGCCGTCGGGCGCCGCACCGCTGCCGCTCACGCGCCGCGACCGCGTGCAGAAGGCGATCCACGCCGAGAACCTGAAGCGGGTCGGGTCGTGACGCTGCAGCACGTGTCGCTGGAGACGCGCCCGGGCGACGTGGATGCCGAGGTGGCGTTCTGGTCGCTGCTGGGCTTCGCGCGGGTGGACCCGCCGGTCGCCCTGCGCGAGCGCGCCGCGTGGGTCCAGGCGGGGCCGATGCAGATCCACCTCCTGTTCGCCGACGAGCCCGTCGTGATGCCCGAGGGCCACGTCGCCGTCGTCTGCCCCGCCTTCGACGAGACCATGGACGCCCTGCGCGGCGCCGGCTTCGTGCCGGAGCGGCGCGCCGAGCACTGGGGCGCCGCCCGCGCCTTCGTGCGCTCCGCGGCAGGCCACCTCGTCGAGGTCATGGCCGCGCCGCCGACGCGCTGAGGGCGCTGGGCAGGCCGCCTCAGGCGTCCTTGCCCGCGTCGAGGTGCCGGCGCATGTAGAGGTCGCGGGGCACGCCCGCGTCGAAGCCGAAGGAGCGGTAGAGGGCGATCGCTGCCTCGTTGGCCTCGTTGACGTCGAGCTCCATGCGGCGGCACCCTCGCTCCAGCGCGCGCTCGGTCGCGAGATCGAGGAGGGCGCGGGCCACGCCGTGGCCGCGGGCGGACTCGTCGACGAACACGTCCTCCACCAGGCAGTCGCCCCCGGCGCGCCAGATGCCGCGCCGGAAGCGCAGCTGCACGACGCCGGACGGCGGCGAGTCGTCGTCGCGCGAGCCCAGCAGGTACTCCGTGTCGCGCTCCTCGATCAGGCGCTCGACTCCGGCCAGGAAGGCGTTCTCCGACGGCCAGTCGTAGCCGAGGTGGTCGCGGAACGCCACGAGCAGGCGCGCGATGGTCTCGGCCTCGTGCGGGCCGGCCCTCCAGGCACGTGCGGGCATCAGTCCTCCTGCCGGACGAGCCAGCGGACGGTCATCTCGGCGACCACGTTGGCGGCGCCGTCGGTCAGCGAGACGTCGATGGCGAAGCGGATCTCGCCCGCGTCGTCGAGGTCCGCGAGCAGCTCGTCGGGCGTGGCGCCGAGCACGGCGGTCGCGGTGATGGGCCCGCGGGCGATCTGCCGGTAGGAGACCTCGGCGGCCTCGGCCAGCGGCTCGACCGCCTCCAGGTGCTCGGCGAACGCGGTGGCCAGCGCCGCCCCCGACGCCGCCTGCCCGACCGCGAACAGCGCGCTCGCGTGCTGGGAGCCGACGTGGTTTCGCAGGCTGCCGTCGTCGGGCAGCCGCACGACGCCGCGCCCGAGCGACAGCTCCACGATCTCCAAACCCAAGTGCTGGTTGAACGGCACCGCCTGCTGCAGGCCGGCGCGCATCGCCTCGAAGTCCATGCGCGGCCAACCCTACCGGCGCACGCTCAGAGGTCCAGCACGGACAGCCCGTCGGTCGCGACGGTCACGTGCGGGTGCACCGCGGCGGCGCGGGCCCGGAGGTCTGCGACGTCGGCGGCGGGCGGCACGTGGATGAGCACGAGGCGCTCGGCGCCCGCGTCGAGCGCGACCTGCGCGGCGGCCGCGGGCTCGGCGTGCCCGGGCGCCGCCGGCGGCCCCCACGCGTCGTGGGCCAGGATGCGCGCGCCGCGGGCGAAACCGGCGGTCCCGGGATCCTCCTCGGTGTCGGTGCACCACACCAGGTCGTCGCCGAACCGCAGCCCCAGCGTCGGGTTGGTGTGGCGGTCCTGGCGGCGCGTGCGCACGCTCAGGCTGCCGAAGCTCGCGTCCCCGACGCCGAGCTCGGCCACCCGCACGCCGACGTCGGAGAGCTCGATCGGCATGATCGGCGGGGAGTAGAGGCGCGCCAGGACGACGCTCGTCGGCGGGTCGTACACCGCGGCGCCGGGACCGTGGATCGTGATCTCGATGCCGTCGAGCTCGCCGAGGTACGCCAGCCCGCAGATGTGGTCGATGTGGAAGTGCGTCAGCAGCACCTCCAGCCGCGTGCGGCCGGCCAGCAGCGCCGGATCGGTGATCAGCCGCCGGATGCCCGTCCCCGCGTCGACGACGACCGCGGTGTCGTCGCCGTCGGCGAGCAGCAGCAGCGAGGAGGTCTCGCGCGTGCCCGTCGGGATGAAGCCGCCGCTGCCCAGGATGGTCGCGGTGGCGGCCATCGCGCTACTCGGCGGCCGGCGCCGACTTGATGACGGCGATCGGCGCGCCCGCCTGGATCGGCTCGCCCTCGGTGATGGAGAGCGTCTCGATCGTGCCCGCCTTGTGGGCGGTGATCTCGTTCTCCATCTTCATGGCCTCGATGATGCAGAGCAGCTGGCCCTCCTCGACCGTGTCGCCCTGCTTGACGAGCACCTTCCACATGTTGCCCTGCAGCGGGGAGACGAGCTCGTCGGCTCCGCCGCCGCCGCTGCTCTTGCGCTCCCCGCGCTTCCTGGGGCCCGCGCCGTTTGAGGTGGCGCCCGCGGCAACGGCGACACCGGAACCGGCCCGCGCGCCCGGCCCGATGACCTTGACGTCGAACCGGCGGCCGGAGACCTCGACGGTGTAGTCCTGTTCGACCTTGTCCTCGGCGTCCTCGTCGTCCGACGGCTTGGGCGGGGCGGGGAAGGCCAGCGTCTTCAGCCAGTCCTTGTCCTCGAGCAGCTCCCGGCAGGTGCTGCCCTGCGCCCACGCATCGGTGGCCAGCAGCGCCGAGTGGAACGGGATCAGGGTCTTGAGCCCCTCGATCTCGTACTCGGCCAGCGCGCGCAGCATGCGCCGCGTGGCGGTCTCGCGGTCCTTGTCCCAGACGATGAGCTTGGCGACCATCGGGTCGTACATCGGCGACACGACGCCGCCCGGGCCGACGCCCGAGTCGACGCGCACGCCGGGGCCGCTCGGCTCCTTGTAGCCGCCGATGGCCCCCGGCGCCGGCGCGAAGTTCTTGCTCGCGTCCTCGGCGTTGATCCGGCATTCGATCGCGTGCCCGCGAAGCTCGAGGTCCTCTTGGGCGATCGACAGCCTTTCCCCGGCGGCGACCCGGATGCCCTCCTTGACGATGTCGATCCCGGTCAC
>JAWVGD010000191.1:0-8508 GCA_033855515.1 Baekduia sp. | reverse complement strand
CTCGTCGACGGCAGCTTCGCCCCGGGCCTGAGCCCGGCCGAGCAGCATCCGCTGACGATCCGCTCCGGCGATCCGCGCGTCGACGTCCAGGCGGCGATCGCCGCGCTGGCGCCCGAGTGGGGCCTGCAGCAGCTCATCGACATCTCCGACGAGCAGGCGCGCAACGACCTGGCCCGGGCGTCGGTCATGGCGCTCAGCTTCGTTGCCCAGAGCGCCCGCGGCCTCGGCAAGCCGTGGGTCCCGCAGGCGCTGATCGACGAGGGCGAGACGCTGGCCGAGCGCTTCCTCATCCGCTGGCGCGGCGAGGCCCATCCGGATCACGCCAAGGCGATCGACGCCTACTGGATCTCGGCGGCCGAGCACGGCATGAACGCCTCGACGTTCACCGCGCGCGTCGTCGCGTCCACCGGCGCCGACGTCGCCGCGGCGCTCTCGGCGGCCGTCGGCGCGCTCAGCGGCCCGCTGCACGGCGGCGCGCCGTCGCGCGTGCTCAAGATGCTCGACGAGGTCGCCGCGATGGGCGACGCCGACAAGTGGGTCAAGGACGCGCTGGACCGCGGCGAGCGCCTCATGGGCTTCGGGCACCGCGTCTACCGCGCCGAGGATCCGCGCGCCCGCGTCCTGCGGCGTACGGCGCGCGAGATCGGGTCGACCCGCTTCGCGGTGGCCGAGGCGCTCGAGCAGGCGGCGCTGGCGGAGCTGAAGGCGCGCCGCCCCGACCGCGTCCTGGCGACGAACGTGGAGTTCTGGTCGGCGGTCGTCCTCGACACGGCCGAGGTGCCGCCGGAGCTCTTCACCTCGATGTTCACCGCCGCGCGCGTGGCCGGGTGGTCGGCCCACATCCTGGAGCAGAAGCGCGAGGCCCGGCTCATCCGCCCGACCGCGAAGTACGTGGGCCCCGGGCCGCGCCCGGTGTCCGAGGTGCCAGGCGCCTGACGCAGCCCCGGCAGCGGCGCCCCGGGGCAAGGACCCCGGGGCGCCCGGTTGACGCGGCGTCGAGGAGACGGATACCGTCCGGTATCTCATGACCGCCACCGCTGCCCCGCTGCCGCGCCTCGCCCGTCGCCCGGCACTGCCTCCCGGGCCGCGAATGCCGCGGGCGATGCAGACCGTCGGCTGGCTGAGCCGCCCGTTTCAGTTCATCGAGCGGGCGCGCGCCGACCTCGGCGACGTCTTCACCATCGCCATCGGCCGCGACACGTTCGTCGTGCTCGCCGACCCGATCGACGTCAAGCAGGTCTTCACCGGCGACCCCGCGATCTACCACGCGGGCGCAGCGAACATCATCCTGCTGCCGTTCTTGGGGCACAAGTCGGTGCTGCTGCTCGACGGCGCCGCGCACCTCAGCCAGCGCCGGCTGCTGCTGCCGCCGTTCCACGGCGAGAAGATGCGCCGCCACGTCGACCTCATGCGCGAGATCGCCGAGCGCGAGATCGCCACCTGGCCGCGAGGCTTGCCGTTCGCGGTCCATCCTCGCATGCAGGAGCTCACGCTCGAGGTCATCATGCGGATCGTCTTCGGCGTCGACGAGGGCGACCCGCGCCTCGCCGAGCTGCGCGGCCGGTTGCGGACGTTCCTGGAGGCCTCGGCCAACCCGCGGCAGCTCCGCAAGCTCCTGCTGCACGGCCCCGAGCGCGCCGAGCGCCGCCGGGTCTTCGCCGAGCTGCTCGACCCCGTCGACGCCGTCATCGCCGCCGTCGTCGCCGACCACCGCCGCCGGGACGACCTCGCCGACCGCGATGACGTGCTCTCGATGCTGCTGCTCGCCCGCCACGAGGACGGCGCGCCGATGGACGACGTCGAGCTGCGCGACGAGCTCGTCACGCTGCTGGTCGCCGGGCACGAGACGACGGCCACGGCGCTGGCGTGGGCGCTGGAGCGCCTGACCCACGCGCCGGGCACGCTGGAGCGGCTGACCGAGGAGACGCGCGCCGGCGACGAGGAGTACCTCGACGCCGTGATCCGCGAGACGCTGCGGCTGCGCCCGGTGGTCCCGTTCGTCGGGCGGCGCCTGACCCAGCCGCAGACGATCGGCGGCTGGGACCTGCCGGCCGGTGCGAAGGTCTCGCCGAGCATCCACCTCGTCCACCGCCGCGAGGACCTCTACCCCGAGCCCGCCGCGTTCCGGCCCGAGCGCTGGCTCGGCGTCCGGACCAACCCCTACACCTTCCTGCCGTTCGGCGGTGGCGTCCGGCGCTGCCTGGGCGCGAGCTTCGCCGAGACCGAGATGCGAGCGGTGCTGAGCGCGATCGTCAGCACGCTGCGCGTCACCGCCGCGCGCCCGGCGTCCGAGCGGGTGGGGCGCCGCGTCATCACGCTGGTCCCGGCGCGCGGGGCTGAGATCATCGTCGCGTGACCGCCGAGCGGCTGACGCGCAAGCAGCGCCAGGAGCACACGCGCCGCTGCCTGCTGGAGGCCGCCGGGCGCGTCTTCGCCCGGCGCGGGTTGGCGCAGGCCTCGGTCGACGAGGTGGCCGCCGACGCCGGCTTCACCAAGGGCGCGGTCTACGCGAACTTCGGCTCCAAGGAGGAGCTGTTCCTGGAGATGCTCGCCACGCGCTTCGCGCAGCGCCTGGACGAGATGGACCGCGCGCTGTCGACCGACGAGCCGCCCGAGGCCCAGGCGCGCGCGGCCGGTCAGGACTTCATCGACTCGATCAGCGGCGACCCGGAGTGGGCGCTGCTGTTCTTCGAGGCGGCGCTGTACGCGGCCCGCAACGAGGCGTTCCGCGTCCAGTGGCTGGAGCGCTACGCCGCGATGCGGCAGCGGATGGCCGAGCTGCTGCGCCACCGCACGGAGGCCGGGGACTTCGACCCCGGCGTGCCGTTCGACGAGTTGGCCACCATGATCTCCGCGATGGCCAACGGCGTCGCGTTCGAGCGGCTGCTGGCGCCGGAGACCGTGCCGGACGACCTGTTCTCGTCCATGTTGGAGATGTTCACGCTGGGGGCGGCGACGTCCCCGCGACGACCTTGAGCAGCAGGTCGCGCAGCTGCTCGGCCTCGGCGGTGGTCAGCGTCGCGAAGCCGGGCGGTGCCTCGTCCAGCCGCCCGGTGACCTGAGCACGGAGGGCGGCGCCCGCTTCGGTGAGCACGAGGTGACGCACGCGCCGGTCGTGCGGGGCGGGCCGGCGCTCGACCAGCGCGCGCGCCTCCAGCCGGTCGATGAGGCCGGTCACGTTGGACGCGTCGCAGCGCAGCACGCCGGCCAGGTCGCCCATCGGCACCGGCTCTCCGGGGGGCAGCGCCAGCAGCGCGAACAGCTGCGGCGCCGAGAGGCCGAGGTCGGCGGCCACGCCCAGGATGCGCCCGCGCTGGGCCATCGCCAGCCCGCGCATGGCCGACCAGGCCTCCTGCGCCGCGGTCGTGGAGGACAGCGTGGTGGGGCGCACGGCGCCGATGTTACTCCTCCGTGAAGCGAATGATTGACAGACTCAAGGAGACCGGTAAGGTCTTGACGCATGTCCACCGACAACGGGATCGAAGTCCGCGGACTGGTTCGCGAGTTCAAGGGCGGCATCCACGCAGTCGACGGCATCGACCTCGACGTGCTGCCTGGCGAGATCTATGGCTTCCTCGGGCCCAACGGCGCCGGCAAGTCCACGACCGTGCACATGCTCACGACGCTGCTGCCGCCGACCGCGGGCACCGCGCGCGTGGCGGGCTTCGACGTCGCCGCCGACGGTCCGGAGGTCCGCCGCCGGATCGGCGCGGCGCTCCAGGAGGCGGCGCTCGACGCGTTCCTCACCGGTCGCGAGCACTTCGATCTCCAGGGTGGGCTGCACGGCCTCGCCAGGGCCGAGCGCGGCGCGCGCGCCGACGAGCTGCTCGCGCGCGTCGGGCTGACCGACGCGGCCGACCGCAAGGTCGGCGGCTACTCGGGCGGCATGAAGCGCCGGCTCGACCTCGCGCTGGCGCTGGTGCACCGTCCGTCGATCCTCTTCCTCGACGAGCCCACGACCGGCCTGGATCCGCAGAGCCGCAGCGCCCTGTGGGAGGAGGTCGGGCGCCTGGCCGCCGACGACGGCGTCACGGTCTTCCTGACGACGCAGTACCTCGAGGAGGCCGACGTGCTCGCCGACCGCGTCGGGATCATCGACCGCGGGCGCATCGTGGCCGAGGGGACCCCCGAGGCGCTCAAGGCCGAGATCGGGGCCTCGACGGTCGAGGCGGTCCCCGCCGATCCGACCCGCCGCGACGCCGCGGCCGCGGTGCTGGCCCGCTTCGGCGAGCCCGCGGCCGCCTCGCCCAAGGGCGTCGCCGCGCGGCTCGACGGTGGCCCGGAGGCGCTCGCCGAGGTCGTCCGCGCGCTCGACGCCGAAGGCATCGTCATCGCCCACCTGGACCTCCATCAGCCGTCGCTGGACGACGTGTTCCTCGCCAAGACCGGGCGCTCCCTGGAGGGCGCCGGGGCCGCGAGCACCGAGGCCGGGGCCGAGGCGGTGCCCGTATGAGCGGCGCCGCCGCGCAGCTCCTCGGCGAGGTCGGACTGCTCGCCCGCCGCTCGGTCAAGCGCACGCTGCGCCAGCCCGCGCTGATCGTGCCGACGATCGTCTTCCCGCTCTTCCTGCTGTCGGTCAACGCCAGCGGGCTGGCGTCGGCGACGAAGATCCCCGGGTTCCCGACCCACAGCTACCTGGACTTCGCGATCACGGTCCCGTTCATGCAGGGCGCGCTGTTCGCCTCGACGACGGCCGGCACCGAGCTGGCCAACGACATCGAGACCGGGTTCCTGAACCGCCTGCAGCTCACACCGTTGCGCGGCGCGGCGATCCTCGTCGGCCAGATGGCGGGCGCCATCCTGCTGGCGCTGATCGGGGCGCTCGTCTACCTCGCCGTCGGCCTGCTGGCCGGCGTCCACTTCGCCTCCGGCGTCGGCGGCGTGCTGGTGCTGCTCGTGCTCGCGGTCCTGATCGCGATCGGCTTCGCCGGCATCGGCGCGTTCTTCGCGGCGCGGACGGGCTCCTCCCAGGCGGTCCAGGGCATGTTCCCGCTCATCTTCGTCCTGTTCTTCCTGTCGTCGATGAGCATGCCGCGCAACCTGATCGGCGTCCACTGGTTCCGGACCGTCGCGACCTGGAACCCGATCTCCTACCTGGTCGAGGGGCTGCGCAGCCTCGTGATCACCGGCTGGGACGGCGCGGCGCTGGCCAAGGGCTTCGGCGTGGCGCTCGGGCTGATCGCGTTGACGACGTTCGCGGCGTCGAGCTCCCTGCGGACGCGGATGGCGCGCACGTGAGCGGCGCGGTCGGCAGCTCCCTGCACGTCGCATCGGCGCTCCTGCGCCGGTCGGCGAAGTACACCTTCAAGAACCCCGCGCTGCTCATCCCCTCGCTGATGTTCCCGCTCATCTTCCTGATCGGGTTCGCGGGCGGCCTGTCGAGCGTCGGCGACGTGCCGGGCTTCGACTTCCCGTCGGGCTACACGGCGTTCCAGTTCGTGTTCGTGTTCCTGCAGTCGGCGGCGTTCGGCGGGGTCTTCAGCGGGTTCGGGATCGCGATGGACTTCGAGAGCGGGTTCGCCCAGCGGATCATGCTGGCGGCGCCGCACCGCTTCGGGATGATCCTCGGCTACCTCGGCTCGGCGCTGCTGCGCTTCGCGGTCACCGGCGTCGTCGTGACGATCGCGGCGCTCGTCGGCGGGATGCAGATCGGCGGCTCGGGCGTCGACCTCGTCGGCCTGGTGGGGCTGGCGATCATCGTCAACATGGCCGCCGTGCTCTGGTCGGCGGGGCTGGCGATGCGGGCCAAGACGGTCCAGGCCGGCCCGGCGATGCAGATCCCGATCTTCCTGATCCTGTTCCTCGCGCCGGTGTACGTGCCGTTGCATCTGCTGCAGGGGTGGATCAAGGCGGTGGCGTCGTGGAACCCGGTGACGGCGATCGTCCAGTCCGGACGCGGCTTCATCTCGGGCGTGCCGACGCACTCGGCGCTGGCCTTCGCCTGCGGGCTGGCGCTCGTGGCCGTCGCGATGGTCTGGGCCGTCACGGGCCTGCGCCGCGCCGAGCGCGAGGTCTGAGCAGCAGTCCTACAACAACGTGACCGGGTCGCCGACGGCGACCCGGCCGGTGCCGGCTGCCCGCGCGTTGATCCCGAAGAGGCCGCCGTGCTCGCGGGTGAGCCAGCGCATGATCCCGGCGTCCTTGGCGGTGGTGTCGGGGTCGCGCGTCGGGATGACGCAGCGCACGCACGGATGCAGCAGCTCGAGCTCGGTGGCGCCGACGCGCAGCCGGCGCCCCTCCCAGGCCTCCTCGGCGTAGGGCTCGGCGTCGAGCACGACGTGGATGTTGGTGCGGAACCGGCGCAGGTCCAGCGGGCGGCCCAGGGCGGCCGCGACGGCGTCCAGGGTCGCCTGGGTCGTCACCAGGATCGAGCGGCCCAGGTCCTGCATGAGGTCCAGGTCGCGGCGCAGCGCGACCTCGCGACCCAGGTCGGCCGACAGCGCGGCGGGCAGCCGCGGGTCGTCCCAGGTGAAGACGGCGCCGTCGGGCGCGACGACGGACGGCAGCGGGACCGCGTCGGGCGCGAGCGCGTCACCGGGCCGGTCGGCGTACGTCGCGGCCCAGCGCAGCAGGCCCGGCGCCTGGCGGATCGTGAGCCGGCGCGGCGCGCCCTTGTGCTCGTCGATCAGCGCGTGTGCGCGGTCGCCCGCCACGCCGCGCGGGTCGAGCCGCAGCGCATCGGCCGGCTCGCCGGCGAGCGACTTGACGGGCCAGCGGTGCAGCGACGCGACGGTTCCGGGAGGCACGGTCCTTATCGTAGGCCGGGCGTGCCACGACTCCTCGTCACCGGCGCCTCGGGCTACCTGGGCGGTGCGCTCGTCGCTCAGGCGGCAAGCGCCGGCTGGGACGTTCTCGGGACGTACCGCACCCGTCCGCCGGACCCGGCCGCCCTACCGTCCGGGGTCCGCGCCACGGCGCTGGACGTCCGCGACGCCGGCGCCGTCGCGGCCTTGTTGGCGCGGGAGGTCCCGGACGCGGTCATCCACACCGCCTACGTGCAGGACGGCGACGCGGCGCACGCCGTCAACTCCGGCGGGGCCGAGCACGTGGCCCGCGCCGCCCGCACGGCCGGCGCCCGGCTCGTCCACGTCTCCTCCGACGCGATCTTCGGTGGCGCCGGAGACCGCCCGCTGCGCGAGGAGGACCGGCCCGATCCCGTGACCGCCTACGGCGCGACCAAGGCGGCCGCCGAGCCGCTGGTCGCCGCCGCCCATCCCGGCGCGCTGATCGCCCGGACCTCGCTGCTCTACGGCGGGCCGGGGCGGCCGCCGTCCAAGCACGAGACGCTCGCGCTGGCGGTCGCGCGCGGCGAGGCCGACGTCGCGTTCTTCTCCGACGAGATCCGCAGCCCGGTCCAGGTCGACGACCTCGCGGCCGCGCTGCTGGAGCTGGTCGCGACGACCCACGCGGGCCCGCTGCACGTGGGCGGCGCGGACGCCGTGAGCCGCCTGGCGTTCGCTCGGCTCATCGCCGCGGCCGCCGGCGAGGATCCGGCACGGCTGGGCGCCGGCCGGCCGGCGCCGCCGGGCCGGCCCCGCAACTGCCCGCTGGACAGCCGCCGTGCCCAGGCGCTGCTGGGCACGCGCCTGCGTGGCGTGCGCGAGGTCCTGCGCGCGGCGCCAGAGGCCGGCTGAGGACCGGGACGCCCGGTCGGGCGTGCCCGTTCTGCGACCATGGACGCCATGTCCGAGCACGACGAGGGACCCGTGACCATCGACGCCGACGCGCTGCTGGGCACGCGCGCCGTGGAGGCGGGGGTGGCCGCGCTGGCGGGCCGCAACCAGCACCACCTCGCCTCGATGGGGCCCGACGAGCAGGTCGAGGCCGCCAACCACTGGCGTGAGCTGGCGGTCGAGGTGCTCAGCGCCGCGCGCGAGGCGCTGAAGGGCGCCAACGGCGGGCCGGACGCCGAGGCGACGGGGCGCGCGGTCATCGTTCTGGAGGACACGGGCGGCGAGGAGGTCAACGTCCACGTGACGTTCTCCCCCCAGCTCGAGGAGCTCCAGGACGGCTCGATCGCCGGCACGCCGGCGCAGCTGGCGGCGATGTCGCTGTTGGAATCCATTGCCGGCGAGGACCCCAACGGGCACGGCCACAGCCACGAGCCCGGCCACGGGCACGAGCACTAGCACGAGCTGAGGCTTGGGGCGGCGTCGGTCGCCGTTGGCGCGCTTGGTCGGTGGCTCCAACCGGACTGGCTGGGCAGCACACCGCGACGTCGCCACCTCCGCTCCTGCCCGCGCGCTTGCCGGGTGCCGCGTTCGTGGGTCGCCGGCCCGGGCTGTTGGTCGTGGTGCGGACGCGCTGGGCATCGGAGGCGCGCTATGGACATCCGCTCCGGATGTCGACGTCGCGGCGTCCTGCCATGACCATGAGCGGTCGCGCCGCCCACGCAGCGCCGCGAGCTCTGAGCGCCCCCAGCCACGAGCCGTCGACCCCAAGGCGGACGCGCGCTGAGCGCCCGGGGGCGACGTCACGCACCCCCGCCGACCACCAGCGCCCGCGCCT
>JAWVGD010000190.1:0-8734 GCA_033855515.1 Baekduia sp. | reverse complement strand
ATGCCCAGCGCGGCGGCGGCCGCCCACACGAGGTCCAGCCGCCGTCGCGACGTCGCGACGGCGACCGCCAGCGGCCCGGCGAACTCGATCGTCACGGCGATGCCGAGCGGGATCCGCTGCAGCGCCTCGTAGAAGCACAGGTTCATCGCGCCGAGCGCCACGCCGAACACGAGGACCAGGCGCAGGTCGCGCGGCGCGCGCCCACGCACGCGCGGGCGCCATAGGACCATCAGGACGATCGCCGCAAACGTGAGGCGCAGGGCCGACGTGCCGGCCGGGCCGAGGTCGTCGAACATCGTCGCGGCGAGCGCCGCGCCGAACTGGATCGACGTCACCCCGGTCAGCACGAGGCCGATCGGCGGAACGCGACCGAGGCCGGGAAGCCCCTTGGCCTTCGCGGCCGCCGTCGTCACCGGCGCCACGGTAGCCATCCCGGCCGCGCGACGCCGCACGCCCGTCAGGCGTTCCGTCAGGCCGCGACGACGCGGTCGCGCCCGGCGCCCTTGGCGCGGTACAGCGCGGCGTCGGCGCGCGCGACGAGCTCGTCGGCCGTCTCGGCGCCGTCCCAGGTCACGACCCCGATTGAGCAGGTCGCGTCGCCGGGGACGGCGGACCGCAGCTGCTCGGTGACCCTCGCCGCGGAGTCCTCGTCGCAGGCGGGCAGCAGGACCGCGAACTCCTCGCCGCCGTAGCGGGCCAGGACGTCGGTCGCGCGCAGCCGCTCCGACCACGCCGCGGCGACCGCCCTCAGCAGGCGGTCGCCCCCCGGATGGCCGTAGGTGTCGTTGTAGGCCTTGAAGTGATCCAGGTCGAGCATCGCCAGGGAGACCGGGGCGCCGGTCCGCGTCGCCCGCGAGAGCTCGCTCGGCAGCTCGTGGTCCCAGGTCCGGCGGTTCGGCACCCCGGTCAGCTGATCGGTGCGCGCACGCTCGTCGAGCGCGGCCATCACGTCGGAGAACGCCAGGGCGCTCGCGGCCTCGGCGGCGAGCAGGCGCATGAGCGCGTCGACGCCGCCGGCGTCCTTGGCGCGCAGCTCGCGGGTGCCGACGAACAACACGCCGATGACCTTGCCCTCGCGCACGAGCGGCTCGTAGTGGCCCGAGCGCAGGTCGGAGGTGCGCTGGAGCGTCCGCGAGTGGTGCGCCTCGCTCGTGATGTCGGCGACGAAGCGCCCGCTCCGGCTGCGGAACACGTCGAGCGCCACGGCCTCCTCGTTCTCGATGCTGAGCGACAGGCCGAGCGGGACGAGGCCGCCGCTCTCGGCGGTGATGACGAGGTTGCCGGCGCCGTCGGGCTCCAGCACCGCGACCTCGTCGGAGCGCGCGAGGTCCCGGATCGAGCGGCAGAGCGCCGGCCGGGTCTCGCGCGGGTCGGACGTGTGCGACAGCGTGTGGCTCAGCTCGGCGACCGCGGCGAGGTTGGACGCCTGGGTCGCCATGCGGTCCTCCGCGCGACGGCGCTGCACGAACTGGCCGATCTGCGTGGCGATGTCGGTGATGAGGTCCAGCGTCGCGCCGTCGTGGGTGCGGCCGGCGCGGCACCCGAGCTCGACCACGCCGAGCGTCTCGCCGCGGCTGACGATCGGCACGGCGGCGAGGGTCCGCAGCCCGCAGGCCGCGGCGGCGAGGGCGCGGCCCGGGTCGACCGAGCTCGACGGGGCGACGCCGACGTCTTCCAGCCAGGCGGCCGAGGACGTGCGCCGCACGGACGCCAGGAGGCCGCCGTCGGCCGCCGTCTCCGGCGTGCTGCACAGCTCGAGGTAGGGCCCGGCCGGCAGGGCGCTGTGGTGCCAGGTCTCGGCGCACGCGAGCGAGCCGTCGCGACCCTCGGCGAGCCATACGGCGCCGAGGTCCCATCCGAGCTGCTCGACGAGCCCGCGCAGGGCGCCGGCCAGGCCGGCCTCGAGCGAGCGGGCGCCCGCCAGCGCCTCGCCGGCGGCGTGATGGGCGGCGAGGCGGCGCTCGACCTGCGCACGGTGAAGGGTCGCGGCGGCCAGCCCCGCCAGGAGCTCCAGCGTCCGCTCGTCGCTCTCGCCGAACCGATCGGTCGTGCGGGAGGAGACCTGCAGGACCCCGACCGCGCCGCCGTCGTGGCGCAGCGGCACGCAGATCATGGACCGCACGTCCATGTGGCGGCAGGTATCGCGGTCGACGCGCGGATCGGTCTCGCTGTCGACGCAGCTCAGCGTCTTGCCCGTCATCAGCGCGGCGCCGGCAAGGCTCCCGGCGATCGGGAGGCGGATGCCGAGATGGCGCTCGCCGGAGCCGACGGCGGCGCGGTAGACCAGGTCGCCGCCGTCGGGCAGCTCGACGGCGGCACCGTCGGCGCCGACGATCGCGCACGCCTGCTCGGCGACGAGGTCCATCGTCTCGGCGAGGTCGCCGGTGCCGCCGACGATCGCCGACTGGGCCGCCACGACGAGCGTCATGCGCTCGCTCTCCTGGCGCGCGAGCGCCTCGAGGAGCTTGCGCGCCGAGATGTCGCGCATGATCGCGGTCACGCGCAGATCGGGACCCCGACGCACGAGGGCCAGCGAGATCTCCAGGTCGAACTCGCGGCCGGCCTTCGTGAGGCCGTGCAGCTCGACGGCCGACCCGCCGAAGGCGATGTCTCCGCCGCTCGCGATGCGGGCCAGACCGGCGCGATGGCCCTCGCGGTAGCGCTCGGGCATGAGCAGCGTCACCGGACGACCGAGGACCTCGGCGGCGGTCCATCCGAAGAGCGCTTCGGCGGCGGGGTTGAAGAGCGTGATGAGGCCGTCGGCGTCGGCACCCACGATGCCGTCGTGGGCGGTCTCGGTGACCGAGCGCGCGAGCTCCTCGCTGTGGCTCAGGCGCTCCTCGGCGGCGCGGCGGCCCACGTCGAGGAGGTCCAGGCCCCGGGCCAGGCGCATCACGATCGCCGCCAGCACGACGAGGATCGCGAAGCTGAAGCCCCAGTCGCCGACGCGGTGCTCGACCATCCCCGTGCGCTCGAACTCCAGGCGCGCGCCGTCGAGGAGGAGCGGGAGCATGAGGGCGACCGGCAGGAGGCGCCGGGCCAGCAGGCCGCCGGGGCCCGACGAGACGAGCAGGCGGATCATCCCGCGCTGGGGGCGGGAGAGCAGCAGCGAGATGCCGCCGGCGATGAGCGCCAGCGCGGTGCCCGGGGCGATGCGCAGCGCACCGCCCAGCTCGGTGAAGGACGTCACGCCGCTGAGATAGCCGGTGGCCGACAAGACGCCGAGCAGCGTCGGGACGCACACGATCGCGTTGATGACGCGGCCGTCGATCGCGCGCCGGCGGTCGAGCTCCAGCCCGAGGCCGAGCATGACCAGGCCGGTGCAGCCGAGCGGTCCCGGGCGCCCGGGGTGCGCGGTATGGGCCGAGGAGTGGAAGAGAAGCTGGTCGATCCCGAAGTCCGCGTGCAGGACCCACTGCAGCCCGACGACGGCGATCAGCAGCGTCGCGACCGGGCCGGTGAGGCGGGCGGCACGCGCAAGCCGAACGCTGCGCGGCGGCCGGACGTGCGTCGCCAGCGCGAGGCCGAACAGGGTCAGGACGACGGCCAGGTTCGGGACCATGCGGATCGCATGCGGCGCGAGGCGCGAGATCCCCCCGACGCCCAGCACGGTGCCGGCCACGGTGGTCGCCCCGATGACGACGACGAGCCCCGCGCACAGCAGGGCCACACGTCGCGCGAAGTGGATGAGGGTGTCGTGGGACCAGGAGGACATACCGGAGGGCTCCTCTCCCATGGGTCGACACGTCGCAGGGGCGCGTCCAGCCGCCCTGGACGTCCGTCCGCCCCGCCTCCCGACTTCTGGGGTCCCCCGGTCGAGGGAGCCCGCGGGCGTCGACGCGCCGGCGGCCGCGAGGACCAGCCACCCGGAGGCGGCGCGCTACCGCGCCATCGCGACCGGGAACGGGCGGAAGCCCGGGTGCCGCCCGGAGTCCACGACGAGCATGTCGACGCGGCACGAGGCACGCCAGCGCAGCTCGCGCGCCAGCGACGTCCAGCCCGCGGGTACGACGATCAGCTCCGCGTCGTGCTCGCTGGCGACCGCGCACAGGGCGGCGACCAGCCCGCATCGGCGGACGTGGCCGCTCACCGTCAGGCCTGCGGCGCTCAGCGCGCCCTGGACGTCCGCCAGGACGGCGTCCACTTCTGCCCGACGGCCCAGCGTCCGTGCCAGCTCCTGTGCCCGGGCGCCCGGCGGCTCCCATGCCGCCACGACGTGAACCGTGCCGCCTCGCGCTTCCGCGACCGCGCCGGCGTACCAGGCTGCTGCTTCGGCGGCGGGTGAGCCGTCGGCAGGTACGACGATGTTCGTGGTCATGGTTGCGGTCTCCGACATGGGTTCAGCGAGTCCGTGCATCCTTCAGGCGTTCCTCGGGACGGAACGACGTTCCCCCGGGCCGTTCACCCGGCCGCCGGCCGCGCGCCGCGGCGGTCGACGGACCGCGCGAAGAGCTTGAGCGACGAACGGTTGTGTCCGGGCACGCGGTCCAATACGGTCGCCCGTCCATGGGGACGAGCGGCCCGCGGCGGGTGGCGATCCTGGGGGGTGGAGCCGGCGGACTGACCGCCGCGTTCGAGCTGACGGCGACCCCGGAGCTGCGCGAGCGCTACGAGGTCACGGTGCACCAGCTCGGCTGGCGCTGCGGGGGCAAGGGCGCCAGCGGGCGGCGCACGGTCGCCGGCGCCGAGCGCATCGAGGAGCACGGCCTGCACGTCTGGTTCGGCTTCTACGAGAACGCCTTCGACGTCATGCGCCGGGTCTACGAGGAGCTCGACCGCTCGGCCGACGCGCCCCTGCGCACGTGGCGCGACGCGTTCCACCCCACCAACGAGGTCGTGCTCTTGGACGGCACCGAAGACGAGACGTGGATCCCGCGCCGCTTCCACTTCCCCGAGAACGGCGCGACGCCGGGCATCCCGACCGAGTCACCGTCGCTGCACCGCTTGATGCGCGACGCGATCCACATCCTGCGGCTCGTCGAACCGCCCGACCACGCGTCGTTCGCGCTCAAGGCGCTCGACAAGGTCGTCGACCAGTTCCTGCTGTCGCTCGAGAAGTTCCTCGGGGGCGACGACGACCACCTCGACCTCGGCGACGTCGTGGAGGGCGTCCTCAAGCTCACCGACCCGCTGCTGCATCTCGGCGCCGACGACCAGGAGGACGAGCCGGTCGTCTGCCGCGCGCTGCGGCTCCTGCGCGACGCGGTCTGGGCGATCACCGGCGGCGACCGCTACGCGATGACCTTCGACGTCACGTCCACCGTCTTTCGCGGGATCCTCGCCGACGGCCTCGACGACGAGGATGCGGGCGGCTTCGGGCAGGCCAACGGCGAGGAGCTCATGACCTGGCTGGCCCGCCACGGCGCCAAGCGCGAGACGCTCGCCGAGTCGCCGATCCTGCGCGCCTTCTACCAGCTGTGCTTCGCCTACCGCGACGGCGACCGCGCCCAGCCGTGCCTGGCCGCGGGCAAGGCGCTGCAGGCCATGCTGCGGATGTGCCTCGGCTATCGCGGCTCGATCATGTGGAAGATGCAGGCCGGGATGGGCGACGCCATCTTCGCGCCGATGTACGAGGCGCTGCGCGCCCGCGGCGTGCGCTTCGAGTTCTTCCACGAGGTCACGAACCTCGGCGTCTCGCCCGGCGGGCAGCTCGTCGAGCGCATCGAGATCCGCCGGCAGGCGCAGACCCACGGCGAGTACCGGCCGCTGGTGACCGATGCGGGCGGCCTGCCGAGCTGGCCGCACGCGCCGCTGACCGACCAGCTGCAGGCCGGCGCGGCGGTGCGGGACGTGGCGTTCGAAGCGTGCGAGGCGGCGCCCGACGCGCGGTCGCTGACCCTGCGCGTCGGCGAGGACTTCGACGACGTCGTGCTCGCGATGTCGGTCGGGTCGCTGCCGCCCGTCTGCGGCGAGCTGGCCGCCACGGACCCGCGCTTCGCCGCGATGCTCGAGCACGCCGCGACGGTGGCCACGCAGGCGCTGCAGGTCTGGATGACCAAGGACGCCGCTGCCCTCGGCGTCGAGCCGCCGGGCATGGTCTCCGGCGCCTACCTCGCGCCGCTCGACACGCTCTGCGACATGAGCCACCTGCTGGGTCGCGAGGGCTGGCCGCCCGCGACCGGGGTCGCGTCGGTCGGCTACTTCTGCGGGACCATGGAGGAGGTCGCCGGCGACACGCAGGCGGCCGCCGACGCCCGTGTCAGGGCCGCGGGCCTCGAGCACCTGACCGGCAAGGCGCTCGTCCTCTGGCCCGGGGTGGCCGCCGGCCACGCCGGCGACGCCTTCGACTGGGAGCTGCTGTACGACCCCAAGGGCCGCAGCGGCCCCGCCCGCCTCGACGCGCAGTACTGGCGCGCGAACATCTTCGGCAGCGATCGCTACGTGCTCACGCCGCCCGGCTCGATCGAGTTCCGCCTGCGGCCCGACGAGGCCGCGCCCGCGAACCTCGCGCTCGCGGGCGACTGGACCCGCAACGGGATCTGCGGCGGCAGCGTCGAAGCGGCGGTGACGTCCGGCAAGCTCGCCGCGCGCGCGCTGAGCGGCAGCCCCAAGGTGGTGCCGGGAACCGAAGGCTGGCTGGAGGCCGACTGACCCATGACCGACCGTCCCGACTACGTCGAGTTCGGAGGGCTGGCGTCCGCGCCGGGCCCGCTGCAGTGCGACGACACCACGTTGTACGTGTTTGGGCTGAAGGGCGACCACGCCAAGCTCGACGCGCTGTGCCGGCGGGTCTTCCAGGCACCCACCGGCGGGGCGGTCGACTACCGCCCGCTGGGCGACAACGTCATCGTCACCTTCGGCGTCGTCGGTGCGATCCGCCCGACGCTGGAGCCGTGGCACTCGATCGGGTCCGTCCGCGAGCCGCAGGTCGGCTTCTGGATCCCGGTGGCCCGCGTCAAGGACGAGGGCGACAAGCGCGTCGGCCAGGACTTCGGGATGTTCTGCGCGGCGATGATGCTCGACAACCCGATCTCGCTCCTGTCGGGCCGCGAGGACTACGGCTACCCCAAGACGATGGGCTGGTCGGCGATGCCGGCCGACGGCGACCTGTCGGCGCCGTTCACGCTCGACGTGTTCGGCATGGACTACGGCACCGGCGAGCCGCCCGCGCGCCGCCGGCTCGTGGAGCTGACCCCGACGGGCGAGGAGCTGTCGGAGGCCGAGCTGGCCCTCGGCGACATCCTCGCGGTCGGCGAGTGGATCAAGGGGCTGCTGTTCGACCAGCCGGGGGTCGACCTCGGGCTGCACTTCGCCTACGAGTTCGGCAAGGCGCTGCACGCGCACCGCGTCAACCAGGTCTTCCTCAAGCAGATCCGGGCCACCGAGGACGGCCGCCGCGCCGGCCTCCAGCAGGTCGTCGTCGCGGCCGCCGTGACCAAGAACATCAAGGTGTTCCAGCTCGACCACGACTACGACCTCAAGCTCGAGCACCTCGACAGCCACCCGCTGCACGACGAGCTCGGGATCGCCGACCAGCGCGTGACGCTCGCGATGAGGATGCACTTCGACTTCCTCATCGAGGCCGGCCAGGTGCGCTGGGAGGCGGGCTAAGTGGGCCGCGCGGAAACGTTCCACGGGAAATGGCGGACGTTCCCGCGCGACCCACTAGCGCTCGACGCTGATGTGCCAGCTGTCGGGACCCGCGGGCCCCGGCTGGTAGGCGCAGAAGATGCCGGTGCGCACGGAGCGCTCCAGGTGGTGGCCCAGGCGCGCGTCGTGCTCGGCGATCGCCCGCACGGCGCCGCGGATGGCGCGCGTGACGTTGACGCGGGCGCGCTCGGCCGCGCTGCTCGCACGCCGGTCGCGGCCGCCCAGGCCGACGGCGCGGGCCAGCTCCTGGCCGATGAAGTCGAGCTCTTCGCGCAGCCGCGACGCGCGCTCCACGTCGTGGAAGCGCTCGGCCTCCTCGAGCTCCTCGCGGAGCTCGAGCACCCGCTCGCGGTAGGCGGCCTTGGCCTCGGCGTCGAGCATCTCGCCGGCGTCGCCGCCGTCGGAGACCGCCACGTCGCCGTTGCCCCGCGCCGCGGCTGCAGCGCCCGACCCGCGCGCCGTCGCGTCGGCCGGGCCGGCGACGAGGTCGATCGCGTGGATCTCCACCTCGGGGCGCTCCAGCAGCGACGCGAGGTACTGCAGCCCCTTGCGGTCCTTGAGGCGCACGAGCGCGTCGGCACCGGTCACGGTCCAGATCTCGCCCTCGAGGCGCAGCGTGGCGTTCTGGCCGCCACCCGGCCCGCGCGCGCCGCCGGGCGCGGGCGCCCGGCTCGGCTCCGGCGCCACCGGCGGCGGAGCCGGCACCGGCGTCCGGGCGGCGCGTGCACCCGGGTTGGGCATGACCTGGATCGGCAGCGCGCTCAGCGCCCGCTCGTAGCCCAGCAGGCCCGCGGCCCGGCGCGCCAGCGTGGCGGAGCCCAGCCGCTGCGCCGCGGCGGCGGCGCGCTCCAGCATCGCCCGCCCGCGCTCGCGGTCCTCGGCGCCGTCGCGCAGCAGCAGCAGGCGCGCGGTGGCGAGCTCGGTGCGAGCGTCCCAGATCGGCGCGCGCAGCTCGGCGTTCGCCGCGGCGGCGCTGCGCATATGCTCCTCGGCGTCCGTGTAGCGCCCGAGCACGGAGGCGACGGCACCGAGGTGATGGTCGACGCAACCCCACGCGCTCACGCCGCTGAAGACCACCTGCCCGGCGCACGGCAGCAGCTTCTCGTAGAGCACCTCGGCCGCCGGGCGGTCCTGCAGGTGCGCG
>JAWVGD010000189.1:0-10242 GCA_033855515.1 Baekduia sp. | reverse complement strand
GTGGTCATCTCGTCGAGCCTCTCTAGGGTTGTCACATCGGTCGATGCTGAGTCGTCACCCCATTGACGACCGCCGACGACAGGATGTGACCGTGCAGGACGACAACCTGATGGCAACGCAGTTCGAGGCGAACCGGACGCACCTGCGCGCGGTGGCCTACCGGATGCTCGGCTCGACCTCCGAGGCCGACGACGCCGTCCAGGAGGCCTGGCTGCGCCTCAACCGCTCCGATGCCGAGACGATCGAGAACCTCCCCGGCTGGCTGACGACGGTCGTGGCGCGCGTCGCCCTCGACATGCTCAAGGCGCGCAGCCGCCGACGCGAGGACTACGTCGGCAGCTGGCTCCCCGAGCCGGTCGTCACTGGCGCCGGCGAGGAATCCAACCCGGAGCGCGAGGCGCTGATCGCCGACTCCGTCGGGCTCGCGCTGCTCGTCATCCTCGAGACCCTCGCACCGAAGGAGCGGCTCGCATTCGTCCTGCACGACACGTTCGGCGTGCCGTTCCAGGAGATCGCGACGATCATCGACAGCTCGCCCGACGCGGCACGCCAGCTGGCGAGCCGGGCACGCCGCCGGGTCCGCGGTGCCCCGGCCGTCGACGCCGACCTCGACCGCCAGCGCGAGCTCGTCGACGCCTTTCTCACCGCAGCCCGCGAGGGCGACTTCGAGGCGCTGATGGCCGTCCTTGACCCCGACGTCACGTTCCGCCACGACGCCGGCGGCGGCGCTCGGAGCCAAGGCCCGCTCTTCGGCGCCGACGCCGTCGCCCGCAACGCGCTGGAGCGCGGGAAGCGGTTCGTCGCCCTCGCCAAGCCGGCCATCGTCAACGGGGGCGCCGGCATCATCCTCGCGTCCGGTGACCACGTCATCGGCGTGGCCGGCATCACCGTCGCCGGCGACCGCATCACCGCGATCGACCTCATCACCGACCGGGCCAAGCTGCGCCACACCCGCGCGTGAACGCCGAGACCCCGCGGCGCTGGGTCATCGAACAGCGCGTCGCCGCGAGCCTGCCCATGCTCGAGGAGACGACGCATCCCGTCGAGCACGTCAGTGCGTTGGTCGGCTTCTCGCAAGCCGGCACGTACCGTCAGCACTTCCTGAGGATCATGCGCACGTCGCCGTAGCGCGGCTCCGGTGACGGTTGACGCCGCCTCGTCCTTGTGCGTAATGTATCCATCGGCCGCGTCGTCGACGCGACCCGACGCGCGAGGAGAGGGAGTGCTATGACGCAAGATGCTGGCCGCAACTCTGGGAGTCTGGGACCGCGGAGACTGACGACGGTCCACGCCGTCGGGCAGGCCTTGGCCATCGGGCCGATGTTCTCCGCCGGCCTGGTAAGCGGCCTGATCGCCAGCGTGGCGGGCTTCACGACCCCGCTGTCGGTCCTTCTGGGCTGCGTGGGCGCGATGTGCCTGGGCTACGTCATCGCCATCTACGCCGCCCGGTACGCCGGCGCGGGCGCCATCTACGAGTACCTCTCCCAGGCGGTCCACAACTCGTTCGGGATCTTCTCGGCCGGGATCTACCTCCTCGGCTCGCTCTTCCTCGGCGCCGGCGGCATCTTCATCGGCCTCGGCTTCCTGACGCAGGGCTTCTTCGACGCGCACCTGAGCGCGACGATCCCGTGGTGGCTGGGCGGCGCGGTGGCCCTCGCCATCGCCTTCGGCCTCAACCACTACGGGGTGCGCATCGCCGTCCGCGGCGTGCTGATCCTGGCGAGCATCTCCGCCATCCCGTTCCTGATCATGGCCTTGGTCGTGATCGCCAAGGGCGGGGCGGACGGCAACACCCTCGCGGTCTTCGATCCGAGCCAGACGTCGACCAACTCGGTGTTCAACGGCATCCTGTTCGCGGTGACGCTGTTCATCGGCTTCGAGGCGGCCGCGTCGATCGCCGAGGAGACGCAGAACCCCCGCAAGTCGATCCCCGTCGCGGTCCTCGCGACGGTCGGCATCAGCGCGGCGTTCTACCTGCTGGTCACGTACGCCGCCACCATCGGCTTCGGCGAAGCCGCGCTCGGCGACAAGAACGCCTGGGCCGCGTCGGCGAGCCCGATGGGCGACCTCGCCAGCCGGTACGTCGGCAACTGGCTCGGCGTCCTCGTGGACCTGGTCATCATCGTCGACGCGCTGTCGCTGAGCATCGCGATCATGGTCACCGCCTCGCGCGTGATCTTCGCGTTCGGTCGCGACGGCCTGCTCCCCGCGTGGACGGCTCGGACGTCGCGCCACGACACGCCCGTCGTCGGCAACGTGGCGATCCTGATCTGGTCGGTCCTGCTGCTGGTGTGGGCCGGCGTCACCAAGTACGGCGATGCGACCGGGCTGGCGAACCCGATCCAGGCGTTCTTCATCACGACGGCCACAGGCAGCTACCTCATCGAGCTGGTCTACGTCTTCCTGGCGATCTTCGCCCTGAAGCTCGTGTGGCGCGACCAGGAGGAAGGCGGCAAGGCCTGGAAGACGGTCGTCGTCCTCATCGGCCTGGCCACCCCGCTGCTGGCCTTCAAGGGCTCGCTGGACCCGTTCCCGCAGTTCCCCAACAACCGCGCGGTGTACTTCGCGCTGGTCTGCATCGCCGTCTCGGGGATCTGGTACCTGATCCTGCAGCTCACGCGGCCGGACCGGGTACGCCTCGCCGCGCAGCACGCCGTCGAGCACGAGGGCGTGCCCCCGCTCGACGAGCCGCTGCCCGTGAGCACCTAGGAGCGTGGTCTCTACTCGGCCGCGGGTTCGGCCCCCTGGGGCCGACACCCGCAAGGGAACCCGGCCCCCTGGGCCGGCGTTCCCCTAGGCGCTCACCAGCCGACGCCCTCGTCCAGGGAGATGGAATGCCCGGGCGGGACGAGGGCGTCGGTCGCCAGACCGCCGAACCGGCCCCGGTGGAAGACGAGCGGCTCGCCGCCGTGGTGGGTGATCTCCACCACGGCGCAGAGCACCACGTCGTGGTCACCCGCGCGCACGACGTCGGCCACCTCGCAGTGGTGGGTGGCGGCTGCGCCGCGGACGACCAGGAAGCCGTCGTGGGTCTCGCGCACGTGCTCGCGCGCGAAGGGCGCGCCCGGCTTGGCGAACGCGATCGCGACGTCGCGCTGATCGCGATGCAGGACGCTGATGGCCAGGCGGCCCGACGCCTTGGCCGCCTCGAGCGTCCGTGACCCGTGCGCGAGCGAGACGAGCACCAGCAGCGGGTCGAGCGAGACCGACGTGAAGGAGTTGAGCGTCATCCCGGCGGGGACCCCGTCGCGCGACGCGGTGACGACGGTCACCCCCGTGGCGAACTCCCCCACGCTGTCGCGGAACACCCGCCCATCGATGGCCGGCCGGGTCATCGACCTAGAGACGGTGGGAGTACTCGGCGAACTCCCAGTCGGTCACCCAGGAGCGGAAGCGCTCGAGCTCGGAGGCCTTGATGGCGCCGAACATGTCGAGCAGGCGCTCGCCGAACGCGTCGGCGATGACCGGGTCGGAGCCCAGCGCCTCCAACGCCTCCTGGAAGGTGGTCGGCAGGGCCAGGCCCTGCTCATCCTCGGGCAGGTCGTAGATCATGCCCTCGACCGGCGGCGGCGGCTCCAACTGGCGGCGGATGCCGTCGAGCCCGGCCGCCAGCGCCGCGGTGTAGGCGAGGTAGGGGTTCGCGGTGCCGTCGCCGACCCGGACCTCCAGGCGCGTGGCGGCGCCCCGCTCGCGCGGCACGCGAACCAGCGTCATCCGGTGATCGTGGCCCCAGCTCACGCGCGTCGGGACGAGCGCCTCCGCGCTGATGCGACGGTAGGCGTTCACCGTCGGGTTGAAGAACACCATCATCGCGGGGCAGTGCTCCAGGATGCCCGCGATGAAGTGACGGGTGACCGCCGCCAGGCCCTCCTCGCCGGCGACGTCCTCGCAGGCGTTGGCCCCGGCGTCGTCGACCAGCGAGATGTGCAGGTGGAAGCCCGAGCCCTCGTCGTCGTTGAACGGCTTGCCCATGAACGTGGCCAGCAGCCCGTCGATCGCCGCCATCTCCTTCACGAGCGCCTTGAACCGGAACGCGCGATCGGCCGACTCCAGCGCCTCGGAGTGACGGAGGTTGATCTCGTACTGGCCCCGCCCGTACTCGTGCGCGAGCGCCACGGCGCCCAGCCCGAGCTCCACGGACGCGTCGAGCATGCGCGACAGCGTTCCGCGCGGGTCTGCCTGGGCGCCGACGGTATAGACCGGTGAGTCCTGCGAGGCGTAGGGGCGGTACCCGTTCGCCGACGTCGGGTCGGGCTCGCAGAGGTAGAACTCGAGCTCGGGGCCGAGGATCGGCTCGAGGCCCAGCGCGGTGTACTCGGCCAGCACGCGCTTCAGCGCGCCGCGCGGGTCGACGCCGGACGGCTCGCGGGTGATGCCGTCCACCAGGTCCACGAGGCACGTGGCGATCTCGGGCTGCCACGGCAGGCGCCGGAGCGTCGACGGGTCCGGGATCGCGACGAGGTCGGGGAACCCGCCCTCGAAGCCGGCGACGACGTTGTGGCGCAGGTCGACGGTCATGATCGCCTCGACGAAGCCGATGCCCTCCTCGACCGTGTGCGCGAACGCGCCGATCGGGATGTCCTTCCCCCGGCTGATGCCGTGCAGGTCGGCGTACTGCAGGCGCACGGTCCGGACGCCGCTTGCGGCGAGCTCCGACAGATCCGTGGAATCGGTGTCTTCCTGGTACATCGGTCTCCTCGGGTGAGGTAGTTCAAGCGAAGGCCAGCGTGGCCACGTCGACGATCGACGCGCCGCCGTCGACGGTCAGCACCGCGCCGTTGACGTACGACGCCGCCGGCGAGGCGAGCCAGGCGATCGCCTCGCCCGCCTCCTCGGCGGTGCCCGGCCGGCGCGACGGCACGTCCTTGGTCGCCTGAGCGTAGGCGGCCTCGCGGCCGTCGCCGGCGCGGTGCGTCGCGAGCTCGTCCATCTCGCCGTCGGCCATCGCCGTGCGGATCCAGCCCGGGCAGACGCAGTTGGCGCGGATGCCCCGCGGGCCGTAGTCGACCGCGATGGAGCGCGTGAGCATGATCAGGCCGGCCTTGGAGGCGGCGTAGGCCGCCGACGCGGGGCCCGCGCGCAGGCCGGCCAGCGAGGAGACGGTCACGATCGCGCCCGACGCGCGCTCCAGGTGCGGCAGCGCCGCCTGGCTGGCCACGAAGGCGCCGGTGAGGTTCGTGGTCAGGACCTCGTTCCAGCGCTCCAGCGACTGCTCGGTCACCGTGCCGGCGGCGCCGGTGCCGGCGCTGCAGACCAGCGCGTCCAGACGCCCGAAGCGCTCGACCGCCTGATCGACGGCGGCCGCGACCGCCGCCGGGTCGGCCGTGTCGGCGACGATCGCCAGACCGCCCAGCTCCGCGGCGAGGGCCTGCAGCGGGTCGGCGCGACGGCCCGTCAGGCAGACGGCGTAGCCGCGCCCGGCGAGTGCCCGGGCGGCGGCGGCACCGATGCCGGTGCCGCCGCCGGTGATCAGGACGGCGGGCGTCACCCCTCCAGGAACTGCTCGACCAGCGCTTCGGGGAACGCCTTGTCGGCGATGTTGTAGCCCAGTGCCGTCATCCGCCAGGAGTCCGACAGGTAGAAGCGCTCGTAGAGCTCGCCGCGACCGCCCAGCTCGGACCCCAGGAAGTCCCAGGCCAACCGGAAGAGACGGATGCGGCGCTCGGCCTCCGCGCCGGCCGACTGGAAGTACTGGTCGATGTCGGGGCGCAGCGGCCCGTCGAGGTCGGCGCGCGACGGGGTGGCCATGTAGCCGCCGCCGCCGATCAGCTGCAGGAACTCGTTGGCCTGCGGCAGCCACTTCGGCATCTGGCCCCGCAGCGCGATGAACGGCCGGTCGTCGGGGTAGAAGACGCCGCCGGCGTCGAGCGTGGCACCGGCCTCGGCGGCGACGATCGCCGAGCGCGCCAGCTCCGACATCGCCCAGATCTGGCCGAGCTTCTCCTGGATGTGGTCGAAGCGCACGACGCCCGTCGTCCGGGCGAGCATGTGCCCGAGCCCCAGCGCGAAGGACAGCTTCACGTAGGCGCGGGTGAAGGCCTGGTGCATGATGTGCCCGCGCCAGCCCGTGTCGGTGATGACCTCCGAGTACGCCACCGTGTCGCCGTCGAGGAAGACGCGCGACTTGGGCACCTCGACGTCGTCGAAGATCACGACGGCGTCCATCTCGTCGAAGCGCGAGGAGAGCGGGTAGTCGAAGGCGTCGCGGTCCTTGGCGTAGGACTCGCGGCAGATGAACTTCAGGCCGGGCGTGGCGATCGGGATCGCGAACGACAGGGCGTAGCGGCCGTCCTGGGGGCGGATGTCGGAGCCGGGGTAGATCAGCAGCTCGTCGGCGAACGGGGCGAGCGTGGCCAGCATGCGCGCGCCGCGGACCACGATCGAGTCCGCCGTCTCAGACACCTTGTGCAGCGCGACCTGGCCCATGGCCTGCTCGGCCTCGGGCTGGGAGCGGTCGACCATCGGGTTCATCAGGGCGTGCGTGGTGGACAGGTCGTGGTCGCGCATGTAGGCCTGGTAGGCGACCAGGTTCGCGGCGTGCTCCTCGTTGCCGCGGCGCGCCCACACGTCCGAGCGCCCTGCGAAGCACGCAAACGTGACGTTCAGGTAGTCCGGGGTCCGTCCCATCGTCCCGCCCGACAGCGATGCGACGATCTCGAAGGCGCGGCGCCGGCGCGCGAGGTCCTCGCGGGTGCGCGGCACGAGGTGCGTGACGTTGACCAGGTGGTCCCCGTCGCCCGGCGTCGGGGCGAGCATCTCGGCGGCGTGCTCGTGCTGGGCGTCGAACACCCGGCCGAGCGACAGCGCAGCCTGGCGCAGCTCGGGATGGTCGAGCGGGTTCTCGATCCTCTCCCCGCGCAGCCAGATCTCGCGGCCCCCCTGACGCAGCCCGTCGAGGTACTGCTCGCCGGTGCGCGCACCGAGCTGCGTTTCGGTCTGGGACATCAGGAACCTCCGGGGGCGGGTGGAAGAGGGTGGCCTCGGGCCTCGAGTCCCTCGCGCTCTGCCGCGACGGCCACGGGATCGAAGCGGAAGTAGGACCGGGGCGGCAGGATGCCCCAGGTGTTCGAGGAGTGCGCGTCGTCGGGCCAGTCGCGCGTCTGGTGGTCGGCCTCGAGCTGCTCCATGTCGCTGTACAGCTCGACGAAGCACTCCTCCTCGGGGATCCGCACGTAGGCTGCCAGGTTCTGCCCGAGGCCATGGCGCAGCGGACCCCACGCCAGCCAGCGCCCGTGCTGGGCGAGATGGTCCAGCGCGACGCGGAACTCGCCCCAGTCGGTCAGCTCGAAGGCGAGGTGGTGGAAGTGGGCATAGCCCTTGCCGACCAGCGCCACGGTGTGGTGGTCGGCGTTGATGTGCAGCCAGGAGCCCTCGTCGCCGAGGCGGTCGGCCACCCTCATTCCGAGCACCTCGCAGTAGAACGCGGTCATGCTCGCGAGGTCACCGGTCAGCGAATTGACGTGCCCGAGCTTGCGGGGATGGAAGCCTCCCAGGGTCGTCGTCGAGCGCGCGATCGGCGGGCGCTGGTCCTCCGCTGGGCGGTAGGCCATCAGCTCGATGCCCATGCCGTCGGGATCGGCCAGGTGGATCGCGCCGGCCTCCCGCCGGTGCTCGACGCCGAGGCCGTGGAGGTGCGCGGCCGCGTCGTCCAGCGACACGGTGCGTGCGAGCTCATAGCCGACGTGGTCGGCGCCCGGCCGGTCGGAGCCGACGATCTCCAGGGAGTACGGCTCGTAGTCACAGGCCAGCCGCGCGCGTCCGTCCGCACGGTCACGCTCGGTCAGCCCGAATTGGATCGCCCAGCGTCGGGCCGCGGCATCGACGTCGGTGGCGCGGAGGCAGACGTGATCGATGCGGCGCAGCGCGATCATCTTTGGATAAACTATCCTCTTTCCCTAGATGAGGCAAGGGAGGTCGGGATGGCTGGAGACGGTGACCGCCGGACGCGCGCCGAGGCGCGCCTGCGCGAGCTGGGCGACGAGCCCGGCGGCGAGGCGTTCCTGGAGCGGATGGGCGTCCTGGGCGACTGGGTGGTCGACTTCGCGTTCGGCGACGTCCACACGCGCCCGGGCCTGACCGCACGGGAGCGCGAGCTCATCATCGTCGCGGTGCTCACGACGCTCGGGTCGTGCGACCCGCAGGTCGTCGCGCACATCCGTGCGCTGCGAGCCATCGACGTTCCCTGGGACGACATCGAAGAGACGATCCTGCAGACCACGCCGTACGCGGGCATCCCGCGCGCCATCAACGCCATGAAGGTCCTACGCACCGAACAGGAGACCGAGGCATGAACGCAGTCCGCTTCACCGCCCAGGACGGACAGGTGCGCATCGGGCGCCTGGACGGCGACACGCTCACCGACGCCGGCCCCGCCGGCCCCGAGGGCTTCGTCCCCACGGCCGAGGCGTGGGCGGCGCTGCGCGACGCCTCCGGCGAGCAGTACGCCGTGGGCGACGTCACCCTCCTGCATCCGGTCGTCCCTCGCAAGATCCTGGCGATCGGGCTCAACTACCGCTCGCACGCCGACGAATCCGAGCTCGACGTCCCGCCCGTGCCCGTGGTCTTCGCGAAGTTCCCGTCGTCGCTGATCGGGCACGGTCAGGACATCGTCATCCCGCGCGAGGAGACCCGCCCCGACTTCGAGGGCGAGCTCGCCGTGGTCATCGGCCGCCGCACCTACCGTGCCGACCGCCACAGCGCCCGCGACGCGATCGGCGGGATCACCGCGATCCACGACGTGTCGGGCCGCCGTGCCCAGCTCGAGACGCCGCTGCGCCAGTTCACGCTCGGCAAGAGCTTCGACACGTTCTCGCCTCTGGGCCCCTCGATCGCCGAGCTCGATGGCGTCGACCTCGCCGCGGTGACCGTCAAGACGACCGTGTCCGGCGAGGTCATGCAGGACGCCAGCACGGCGGACCTGATCTTCCCGGTGCAAGACCTCATCGTCTACCTGTCGGCCGGAACGACGCTCGAGCCGGGCGACGTCATCGCGACCGGCACGCCCGGCGGTGTCGGCGACTCTCGCAAGCCGCCGCGCTACCTGGTCGAGGGCGATGTCGTCGAGGTCGAGGTGGGCGGCGTGGGCACGCTGCGCAACCCGGTGCGCAACGAGCGCTGATCAGTCGATGACGGAGCGCTTCATCGCCTCGGCCACGTGCCGGCGCGTGAGCCGCTCCGCCGCTCGCGCGTCGCCGGCGGCGATCGCGAGCAGGATCTGCTCGTGCTCGTCGGCGTCGGCGCGCATGCGGTCGGGCGTCTCGGCTTGGTGCTCATAGATCGGCGCGCCGATCCGACGCAGCCACAGCTGCTCAACGATCTGGATGAGGAAGGGGTTGCCCGAGGCCTGGACGAGCGCGAGGTGGAACTCGCGGTTGGCCTCGAAGGTGGCCTCGAGCGCGGGGATCGCCCGGCGCTGGGCCGCGATCGCCTCGCGCATGCGCTCCTGCGCCTCGGGCTCTCTGCGCCGGGCCGCCAGGCGGGCGGCGCCAGGCTCGACGACCAGGCGCGCCTCGTAGGGCATGCGGATGTCGCCCGGTACGAGGTCGGCCACCCGTGCGCCCCGGTTGGTCCGCATCTCGACGAGGCCCTCGGCGGCGAGGCGGCGCAGCGCCTCGCGCACCGGCGTGCGCGATACGCCGAGCTCGACGGCCAGGTCCTCCTGGTGCAGGCGCACCCCGCGCTCCAGCGTGCCGTCGGCGATCCGCTCGCGGATGACGGCGTAGACCTGGTCGACGACGCTCTCGATCTGCAGCGGTGGTTCGGCCATCGAGCTAGGTGGAGACCTGCGCGTCCGACAGCGCCGCCCCGAAGGCGTCGACGAGCTCGTCGATCTCCTCATCGGTGATGGTCAGCGGCGGTGACAGGGCCACGGCGTTAGCGTACGGGATGGCGCGGCACACGACCCCGTGGGCCAGGACGGCCTCGGCCACGTCGGCCGCCGCCGGCGGCGCCTCGCTCACGACGCCGGCTCCCGCGCCTGGCCCTCCGCCTCGTCCTCCGGCATGGCGAGCGCCACGTGAAGGGTCTGGGCCGACACCCGGGGAGGATCGCCCAGCGGCTCGAGCTCACGGTCGGACTGCACCACCGTGTTCTCCAGGCGGCCGATGCCCTCCACGTCCACCGCGACCACGTCGCCGGGCTCGACCGGCCGGGAGTTCGCGGGCGTTCCGGTCAGCAGCACGTCGCCGGGCTCCAGCGTGATGAGCCTCGCGACGTCGGCGATCTGGTAGGCGAAGGAGAACA
>JAWVGD010000188.1:0-3587 GCA_033855515.1 Baekduia sp. | reverse complement strand
TGCGACCGCCTGCGGCCCGTGCTGCCGACGCTGCTGGCCGTCAGCGCCAACTCGCCCTACCTCGACGGGCGTGACTCGGGCCTGCACTCGGCTCGCACCCAGTCGTTCACCAAGAGCTTCCCGCGCTGCGGCATCCCCGACGCCTACGGCTCGTGGGCGTCCTACGCCCAGTACATCGACTTCCTGGTCGGCACGCGCTCGATCGTCGAGTACACCCAGGTCTGGTGGTCGGTGCGCCCGCACTTCTCGTTCGGCACGGTCGAGGTCCGGATCGCCGACGTGCAGGGCACGGCGATCGAGAGCGACGCGCTGTCGGCGCTCATCGTCGCCGCCGTGGCGCAGGCCGCACGCGACGAGGACGAGGGACGCCCGTTCGAGCCCCTCGAGCGCCGCGTGCTTGAGGAGAACTTCTGGCGGGCTATTCGCTACGGCATGGATGGTCGGCTGATCGACTTTGCCACCATGCAGGAGCAGCCCGCGCCGGAGGCCCTGGCCGGTCTGCTGACGTGGACGGCGCCGATGCGCGCCGAGCTCGGACTCGATCCGGCGCTTCCCGCGCTCAACGGCGCCCAGCGCCAGCGGCGGGCCATCGCCTCCGGCGCATCGATGGAGGAGGTCTACGCGGCCTCCGTGCAGGAAACGCGGCAGACGTACGCCCAGGAGGTTCCAGCCTCTTGATCATGTACTACAACCCATCCGCCAGGAGGTTCGCGCCATGACTGATCAGCAACCACCGCAGATGTCCGAGGAGGAGCTGCGGGCCGCCTACGAGCAGCAGATGGAGGAGCAGCTCCGCCAGCTCCGCGTCGAGGACGTCCTCGTCCAGACGATCGTCACCCTCGTGAACCTCGGCGGCCGCCGGGCCGGTCTGGCCCCCGGCACCGAGGACGAGCGCGACCCCGAGCAACTGCGGCTCGCCATCGAGGGCGCCCGCGCCCTGCTCGGCGTCATCGAGTCCCAGCTCGGGCCCGACGCCGCGGCGATCCGCGACGCGCTGTCGCAGCTCCAGATGGCCTACGCGCAGCTGGCGGGCGGGGCGCCGCCGGCCGACGGAGGCCCGGGCGGCGCCGGCGGACCGGGGGGCGACAAGCCCGGCGCGGCCGGCGAGAAGGCCGGCGGCCCGGCGCAGTCCAGCGGTCGCATTTGGGTCCCCGGCCAGTAGCACCGAGGGCTGTGGGAGGCCCGGCACTCGAGCCTCCCGAATACATGGACCGATGACACATATTGGCGAGCTCTGCGTGGTCTGACCACACGCGGGTTCGCGTCAAATCGCACACACCGTCGGGTGGGCTGTTTAGGATGGCGCCGCTGTCCAGGGCCCGGCGACGTCGTAGCGCCTTCAGGCCCGAACACCGCTGGTCTCGCGCGTGCCGCGGGGTCGGTGGTGTCACCACCAGACCCGGAGGAACTGCGTTGAGTGACTTCCTGACCAACCACGGGGTGATCGTCGCGCTGGTGTGCGCCGGACTGGCGGTGGCCTACGGGTTGCTGACCACCCGGCAGCTCCTGGCGCTTTCCCCAGGCAACACCGAGATGCAGCGCATCTCGGGGGCCGTCCAAGAGGGCGCCCAGGCCTACCTGAACCGTCAGTACACGACGATCGGCATCGTCGGCGTGGTGCTCGCCATCGCGCTGATCTTCGTGCAGGACGGCTACGTCGCCGCCGGCTTCGTCATCGGCGGCGTCCTGTCGGGCGCCACGGGCTACATCGGCATGAACGTCTCGGTCCGGGCCAACGCCCGTGTCGCCGAGGCGGCCCGCGGCGGCGTGTCGCCGGGCCTGAACGTCGCCTTTCGCGGCGGTGCGATCACCGGCATGCTGGTCGTCGGCCTCGCCCTGCTGGGCGTGGCGGGCTACTACGGCCTGCTCACGACGGCGTTCAACCGCACCCAGAAGGAGGCGGTGGACGCGCTCATCGGCCTGAGCTTCGGCGGCTCGCTGATCTCGGTCTTCGCCCGGCTGGGCGGCGGCATCTTCACCAAGGCGGCCGACGTGGGCGCCGACCTGGTCGGCAAGGTCGAGGCCGGCATCCCCGAGGACGACCCGCGCAACCCGGCGACGATCGCCGACAACGTGGGCGACAACGTCGGCGACTGCGCGGGCATGGCGGCCGACCTGTTCGAGACCTATGCGGTCACCGCCGTGGCGGTCATGCTGCTGGGGGTCCTGACGTTCACGGGCGCCGACGCGACCGCGGCGGCGCTCTACCCGCTGATCCTCGGCGCCGTGGCGATCGTCGCGTCGATCATCGGCACGTTCTTCGTGCGGACGAGCACCGACAACGTCGAGGGCGCGCTCTACAAGGGCCTCATCGCCTCGGGCGTCATCGCGGCGGTCCTGTTCTACCCGGTCACCAAGTGGCTGATGGACGGCGCGAAGTACAACAACGGCGCCGCCACGCCCGGCGTGGGCAAGCTCTACCTCTGCGCGCTGATCGGCATCGGCGTCACCGCGCTGCTGTTCGTCATCACCGACTACTACACCTCGACGCGCTTCGGCCCGGTCAAGAAGACCGCCTCCGCCTCGCAGACGGGGCATGCGACGAACATCATCTCGGGCCTGGCCCAGGGCTTCCAGGCCACGGCGCTCCCGGCGCTCGTGCTCTGCCTCGGCATCCTCGGGGCGTGGAAGCTGGCCGGCGGCGGGACGATCGGCATCTACGGCATCGGCGTCGCCGTGATGGGGCAGCTGTCGCTGACGGGCCTCATCGTCGCGCTGGACGCCTTCGGGCCGATCACCGACAACGCCGGCGGCATCGCCGAGATGGCCGAGCTGCCCGACGAGGTCCGCACGATCACCGACCGCCTCGACGCGGTGGGCAACACGACCAAGGCGGTCACGAAGGGCTACGCGATCGGGTCGGCCGTGCTGGCCGCGGTCGTGCTCTTTGCGGGCTTCCGCTTCGAGCTTCGCGACGCCGGCGTCAGCCCGGCGACGCGGATCTTCGACGTCGGCAACCCGGCGGTCCTGATCGGCCTGCTGCTCGGCGGCCTGATGGTCTGCCTGTTCGCGGCGCTGTCGATGGAGGCGGTCGGCCGCGCCGGCGGCGAGGTCGTCGAGGAGGTCCGGCGCCAGTTCCGCGAGAAGCCGGGGATCATGGAGGGCACCGAGCAGCCCGACTACGCGCGCTGCGTGGACCTCGTCACCAAGGCGGCGCAGCGGGAGATGATCCTGCCGGCGCTGCTGCCGATCGCGATGACGTTCATCGTGGGGATCATCGACGTCCAGGCGCTCGGCGGCCTGCTCATCGGCGTGATCGTCGTCGGGTTCTTCTTCGCGGTCCTCATGACCGCCGGCGGCGGCGCGTGGGACAACGCCAAGAAGCTCATCGAGGACGGGGCGTTCGGCGGCAAGGGCTCCGAGGCCCACGCGGCGTCGGTGACCGGCGACACGGTCGGTGATCCGTTCAAGGACACCTCGGGTCCCGCGATCAACCCCATGATCAAGGTCGCCAACATCGTGGCGATCCTGATCATCCCGATCATCACCTAGGAGCGCGGGTCCCTAACTCCGCAAGGGAACACTGGCCCTCTGGGCCAGTGTTCCCCCTAGGAGTCTGACCAGCGTGCTCGGCGGGTCCGTCCGGC
>JAWVGD010000187.1:0-4524 GCA_033855515.1 Baekduia sp. | reverse complement strand
GCCCGCGCCGAGATGGCCGTCGTCGACGAACACGGCGGCGCGGTCAAGGCCGTGGACTACATGAAGGCGTCGCTGGTCGACAGCCACCGCGAGCGCATCCGCCGCATCGAGCACGGCGAGCAGATCGTCGTCGGTGTCAACAGGTACACCGAGACGAACCCCTCGCCGCTGATCGACGAGGAGGGCGGGATCATGACCGTCGACCCCGAGACCGAGGTCCAGCAGCGCGAGGCGGTCGTGGCCTGGCGCGAGTCGCGCGACGCCGAGGCCGCCGAGCGGGCGCTGGAGGAGCTGCGTCGCGTCGCGGCCGGCGACGAGAACATCATGCCCGCGACGATCGCGGCGGCCAAGGCCGGCGTCACGACGGGCGAATGGGCGCAGGCGCTGCGCGACTCCTTCGGCGAGTTCCGCGCGCCGACCGGCGTCGGCGAGGCGGCCGCGGGCGACCGCGACGAGTCCGACCTCACGGCCATCCGGGAGGAGGTCGAGCGCCTCGCCGAGGCCATCGGGCGGCGGCCGAAGATCCTGGTCGGCAAGCCCGGGCTCGACGGGCACTCCAACGGCGCCGAGCAGATCGCCGTGCGCGCCCGCGACATCGGCTTCGACGTGGTCTACGAGGGCATCAGGCTGACGCCGGCGCAGATCGCGGCCAGCGCCGAGCAGGAGGGCGTCCACGTCATCGGCCTGTCGATCCTGTCGGGGTCGCACCTGGAGCTCATCCCGAGCGTCGTGACGGCGCTGCGGGACCGCGGCGTCGACGCGCCGGTGATCGTCGGCGGGATCATCCCGGCCGCCGACGTGCAGCCGTTGAAGGACGCGGGCGTCGCGGCGGTCTACACGCCCAAGGACTTCGACCTCGGCGCGATCATGCGCGACATCGTGGCGCTGGTGGCCGAGAGGCACGCGGCCACGGCCGAGGCTTAGGGGCCCGGGTTGGTCGATGGCGAGGCGCTGGGCGCGCGCCTGCGCGACGGCGACGTCGGCGCCGCCCCAGCCGTCCTGAACCTCGTCGAGAGCCGGGCGGAGCGTGATCGCGCAGCGGTCGCGGCGCTCCTGGGCGCCGTCTCGCCGGCCGCGCTGGGCGGGGAGGCGGGCGGCCACGTCGTCGGCGTCACCGGCCCGCCGGGCGCGGGCAAGTCCACCCTGTTGAGCGAGCTGTGCCGGTCGTGGCGCGCGCTGGACCGGACGGTCGCCGTGCTGGCCGTCGACCCGTCGTCGAAGCGGTCGGGTGGGTCGCTGCTGGGCGACCGCGCGCGCATCGTCTTCGACCCCGAGGATCGCGGCCTGTTCATCCGCTCGACGGCCACTGGCCAGCGGCTCGGCGGGCTGGCGCCGGCGACGCGTGCGGCGGCCCAGGCGCTGGCCGCGGCGTTCGACGTGGTGGTCATCGAGACCGTGGGCGTCGGGCAGTCGGAGACCGAGGTCGGGGAGGTGGCCGATACGGTGGCCGTCATCGTGCAGCCCGGGTCCGGCGACACCCTGCAGTTCCTGAAGTCGGGGATCATGGAGATCCCCGACGTCCTCGTCGTCACCAAGGCGGACCTGGGCGACATCGCGATGCGCGCCCGGCGCGATCTCTCTGCGGCCCTGCGCTCGGCGGGCTCGCGCGACACGAAGGTGGTGGCGGTGTCCTCCGTGTCCCCGGTGGCCGGGATCGACGAACTGGTGGCCGCGCTGGACGACCACCGGGCCGGGCTGGATGTCGGCGCGCGACGGACGGCGGCCCGCCGCGCCGGCGCGCTGGCCGACTTCGTCGTCGAGCACGGCGAGCTGGGCCTGCGACGGGTCGGCGGCCGGCGCGCCGCGCTGGCGATGCTCGCCGCCGAGGACCCCGGCGCCGACGTCCCGACGCTCTTGGCGACCCTCGAGGGCCGGCTGTGATGCGCTCGCTGCTGATCGTCGTGGTGGCGTTCCTGCTGGCCACCGGCGTGGCCGAGCTCCTCGGCGCGGTGAACTTCGGGACGGCGCTGACCTTCGGGCAGATCGCCTTCGCCGCGGCGTTGATGTTCGTGTTGTTGAAGCGGCCGTAGGCGGCCGCGGCAGGGCGTGGCGGCTGGGCGGCGCTGGTCATCAGCGCCGACCGAGTCGTGGTGCGCGGCGTTGCGCTGCCCGCCACCGACGCCCGCGCCCCGGACCGCGGACGCTAGGTTGCGCCCCATGACCGCCGACGCCGCCGCCCACGCCCGCCGCGGGATCTTCGTCGCCCCGTTCGACGAGCTCGCCGACCCGCGGTTGCTGGCCGGGCTGGCCGCCGACGCCGAGGCGCACGGCTGGGACGGGTTCTTCCTGTGGGACCACATCGTGTACTCGGCGCCCGCGAGCGCGGTGCTCGACCCGTGGATCGCCATGGCCGCGATCGCGATGGCCACCGAGCGGATCCTCACCGGCCCGCTCGTCACGCCGCTCTCGCGCCGGCGCCCGCACAAGCTCGCCCGCGAGACCGTCACGCTGGACCGCCTCAGCGGCGGCCGGCTGATCCTCGGCGTCGGCTTGGGCAGCGACCGCCACGGCGAGCTGTCGCCGTTCGGCGAGGTGGCCGAGCCGCGCGAGCAGGCCAAGCTGCTCGACGACGCGCTCGAGCGGCTGCTCGCCTACTGGGGCGGCGAGTTCCTCCCCCGGCCCGTCCAGCGCCCGCGCATCCCGATCTGGGCGGCGTCGCGGTGGCCCAACCGCCGGCCGCTGGAGCGCGCCGCGCGCCTGGACGGCCTGTTCCCGGTCGACCTTCCCGAGCCCGAGGCGCTCGCCGAGCTGGCCGCCGACGTCCTGGCCCTCCGCGGTCCGGACGCGGGACCGTTCGATCTCGTCGTGACCAACGAGCCCGGGACCGACCCGGCCCCGTGGGAGGCGGCGGGCGCGACATGGTGCCTGACCGGCTTCGGGCCTCAGCCGAAGCTCGCCGACGTGCGCGCCGCGATCGCCGCGGGCCCGAACGGGTAGCGCCCCTGGCGTGAGCGGTCGCATCGTCGTCGGCACGTCGAGCTGGGCCGACCCCGGGTTCGTGGAGGAGTGGTACCCCGAGGGCCTGAAGCCCGAAGAGCGGCTGCCGTACTACGCAGAGCGCTTCGACGGCGTCGAGGTCAACACCACGTACTACGGCGTCCCGAGCGCGGCGGTCGTGCGCCGCTGGGCCGTCGCGACGCCGGACACGTTCACCTTCGACCTCAAGCTCCACCAGGCGATGTCGCGCCACAGCGCCACGGTCGACTCGCTGCCCAAGGCGCTGCGCGACCGCGTCGACACGACGCCGCGCGGACGCGTCCGGCCCTCGCCGGAGCTCGACCGCGAGCTCGCGCGCCAGTACCTCCGGGCCGCCAAGCCCCTGATCGACGCCGGCAAGCTGTCGTCCTTCCTGCTGCAGCTCTCGCCGGCGTTCAAGCCCGGCACGCGGAACCTCGACGAGCTCGACGACCTGCTCGCCGCGCTCGCGCCGCACCCGGTCGCCCTCGAGTTCCGCCACCGCGCCTGGCTGCACGAGGAGCGCCGCGAGCAGACGCTCGGCTGGCTCGAGGACCACGGCGCCGCCTTCGTCGCGGTGGACGCGCCGCAGGGCGCACCGCCGACGATGCTGCCGCGCCTGGACGCCGTGACGCGCCCTGACCTCGCCTACCTGCGGCTGCACGGCCGCAACGCGCGCGGGTGGGTCAAGGGACGCTCGGTGGCCGAGCGCTTCGGCTACCGCTACGACGCGGCGGAGCTCGAGGAGGTAGCCCGGCGCGCCGAGGGCCTGGCCGAGGAGGCCGATACGGTTCGGGTGATGTTCAACAACAACCGCGGAGAGGATGCCCCGGTCGCGGCCGCGCACCTACGAGCGCTGTTGCAGCAGAAGCCGGCGGTCGCGTGAGCGGCCGTGACCGCGAGGCGCGGCTGGAGGCGCTCTCCGCCGAGATCCGCGCCCACAAGGGCGCCGGCTGTGGGTTCGAGGCGTGCGAGACGTGCACCCAGCTCGTGCCGGGCACGGGTCCGGCCGGCGCGGCGATCGTCATCGTCGGCGAGGCGCCCGGAGCCAAGGAGGACGCTGCGGGCGTGCCGTTCGTCGGCGCGGCGGGCAAGTTCCTGGACGTGCTGCTCGCCGAGGCGGGCGTCGCGCGCGACGACGTGTTCATCACCAACGTGGTCAAGGCGCGGCCGCCGAAGAACCGGGACCCGAAGGCGCCCGAGGTCGCCCACCACTGGCCCTGGCTGGAAACGCAGCTGGAGATCATCGCGCCGGCGCTGCTGGTGCCCCTCGGCCGCCACGCGCTGGCCCGGTTCGCGCCGAACGCCAAGATCGCCGAGGCGCACGGCTCGGTGCTCGACGTCGGCGGCCGGCGGCTCTTTCCCCTCTACCACCCCGCCGCCGCGCTCTACAACGGCGGCCTGCGCGCCACGTTGATCGAGGACGCGCAGGCCCTCGGGCGCGCGTTGCGCTAGAACGCAGGCCATGACGACGAGCACGCGCGCCCTCCAGGCGCCCTCCGCCAAGGCCCCGCTGGAGCGCACCACGATCGAGCGCCGGGACCTGGGCGAGCACGACGTCGCCATCGA
>JAWVGD010000186.1:0-5081 GCA_033855515.1 Baekduia sp. | reverse complement strand
CGCCGCGCCTTCCAGCTGGTGGTCGTCGGGGGCACCGCGGCCGCCGTCGCGGCCGTCACCTTCGTGCTCGCGCTCATCGGCGTGATGGGCTTCGGCATCTTCCTGCTTGCCGCCATCGTCGCGGTCATCGCCGGCGTGATGTTCCGCGGCACCGTCGGCCGCTAGCGCCGCAGCGCCGCCGGGCTGGCGGCGGGCGGGGCGGGCGCGGCCTCAGGCGCCCGCGTGCCAGGCGGCCAGCGCCGCGCGCTCGCGGGCCGGGTCCAGCCCGGGCGCCGGCAGGTCGCTGCGCCGCGCCGGGGCCTTGCCGACGCTGAGCAGCCAGGCCCACGTGTCGGCGACGGTGTCGGTGAGCGGCCGGCAGCGCAGGCCCGCGGCATGCGCGCGCGAGACGTCGGCATGGTGCATCCCGCGGTACTCGTGCTCGGCCGGCAGCCAGATCGGGAGCTCCGTCCACGCTTCGATCCCGCGATCGTCCAGGAAGGCGGGATCGACCCAGGTGAGCCTGGTGTCGCCGTGGCGATCGCCGCCGGTGGCCCGGAGGCCCGCCTCCAACAGCGAGCCCATCGTCGCGTGGCCGGTGCGGGAGACCATGTTGTAGGCCCCGTTGCCACCCGCGGCGGCGACGTCGAGCATCCACGCCGCCGCGTCGCGCGCGTCGATGTACTGGAGCTCGAGCTCGGGAGGGCCGGGGGCCAGCACCTCGCCGCCGCGGTCCAGCCGCAGCAGCCACCAGGGCAGGCGCCCGACGTCCTCGTACGGGCCGAGGATCAGCCCCGCCCGGGCGAGGATCGCCCGCTCGCCGAAAGCCGCCTCGACGGCGAGCTCGGCGCCGCGCTTGCGCGCCGGGTACTCGCCGTCGTCGGCGACGGGGGACGCGTCGACGGTCGGCGCGGACTCGTCGCCGCCGATCCGCGGGGACGGGGCGTAGACCGAGCCGCTGGAGACGTAGACGTAGCGGTCGGCGTGCGCGGCGAGCAGCGCCGCGCTGGTGGCGGCGGCGCGCGGCGCGCCGGCCCAGGTATCGACGACGACGTCCCAGTGCCCGTCGGCCAGCGGGGCGAGGTCGGCCGCCACCAGGCGGTCGCCGACGAGCTCGGTCACCCGCGGGTCAGACAGGGGCGACCGGCCGCGGTTGAAGGTCGTGACCGCGCCGACGCGACGCAGCGCCTCCGCAACGACCGCCCGTCCCACGAAGCCCGTTCCACCGAGCACGAGGATGCGCATGGACCGGACAATACTGCAACCTACTGGTTGCGTGTTAGCGGGAGGCTTCAGTCGCCGTCCAGCGCCCGGCGCGCGAGGGCCTCGATCCCCTCACGCGTCCGCGCCGAGGCGTAGAACCCGGCGGCGTGGGCGAAGACCGCGTCCTGCACGCCGGTGACCTCCGCCAGCTCCTCGCCGCTGAGCCCCGCCCAGGCGCGCGGCAGGTCGCGCCGGTTGTCGAAGGCGCCGAGCTTCGCCGGCACCGCCTGCAGCCCCCAGCCGTCGGACTTGGGGTACATCACGAAGAGCGCGTCGGGCGCGGTGGTCACCACGGCCTCGCGCCACGGCATGTTGCGGTCCAGCTCGATGACGCGCGGGTCGCTCGCGCGGCCGATAGCCTCCTGCACGAGCTGGTGGGCGCGGTGAAATGCGGCCGAGCCGGCGATCTCGCGCTCGAGGGTCCGCGTCGCCATGGCCACGGCGGCGGCGAACAGCGCGTCCTCCTCGTCGGCGGAGAGGTCCTCGTCCCACACCGGGTTCATCGCGGCGATGACGCCGCTGACCGTCATCGGGCGCACGTCGCCGACCAAGGACTCGACGATGGTCTGGCCCGTGTCGTTGGCGTCGACGCCCTGGACCAGGCGCTCGTCGATGGACCGCGCGCCGTCGGCGGTGCCGGCGAGCTGCTCGCCGTAGGCGCGCCAGACCAGCCCGAAGCTGGCGTAGCGGATGCCGTTGTCGCGCTCCCCGGCGCCGCCCTTCTGATGGTGGTCGAAGTCGCCGGTCGCCGGATCGGAGCGGCCGCCGACGTCGACGCGGGCGTCGGCGGCCTGCTGGGCGTCCTCGTCGCGGGTGCGGACGATCTCCAACGGGCCGATGGCCAGGCCGAGGGCCGCGATCGCGAAGACGTCGTCGGCGTGGAAGTTCCCGGGGTGGGTGGCGACCTTCATGCCCTCCAGCGTAGATGTCAGCCCGTGGGCGCGACCCGGTCGTAGTTGCGTCGCAGCAATGCGATGACGTCGGCGACGTCGTCCTCGTCGGCGATCGCCCGGGCGCCCGGCCCCTGCTTGCCGGGGAAGACGGGGTGGTGGGAGATGCGACCGGCGTCGAACAGCTCCTGCCACACGTCCTTCGGGAAGCCGAAGTGGGCGACGCGGTCGCCGTGCAGGTGGCCGATCTCGCGCGGGCCGACCCTGAAGGCCCACTCGCCACGGCGCCCGAGCCCGGCCGCGACGCCGGGCCACGTGGTGACCTCGGCGGTGATCCGGTCGGAGGCGCCGGCCACGCCGGCGTCGGGCTTCGGGGGCTGGGGTGCGGGTCGGGCGGTGGCCATGATGCGTGCTCCTGGAGAGGGGGAGAGGGGTCGTCGCGCATCATGCATCTTCAAGTACGCTTGAAGTCAAGCCGCTCTTTGCGGATGCTGCGGGCCGGGAGCGGTCCGGGGTCTCCTCGTGGGCACAGGTTGCGCGCAAGGTGACCCGGGGTCGCGGCCCGCCGCCGCCCGCATCTCAGCCCGCCAGCACCTCGTACGCGAAGCGCACCACCATCGCGCCATCGCCCACCGCACCCGCCACCCGCTTGGAGGCCCCGGCGCGTACGTCGCCGGCCACGAAGACCCCGGGGCGCGTCGTCTCGAGCAGATGCGGCTCGCGGTCGGTCAGCGGCCAGCCCAGGTGGCCGTTGCACTTCGCGGCCCCCGCTCCGCACAGCAGGTAGCCGGCGGCGTCGACCGCGAGGATCCCCGTCGCGGCCTCGGTGCACGGATCGGCGCCGATCATCACGAACACCGCCGTGGCGTGCATCTCCCGGCTGCTGCCGGCCCGGCGATCGGCGAGCGTCACCGACTCCACGGTGGCCGTGCCCCGGACCTCCGTGATCTCCGTCTCGGTGAGCACGTCGATGCGCGGCGAGCGCTCGATGCGATCCACGAGGTAGTTCGACATGGTGGACTTCAGTGCCGTGCCACGGACCACGACGGTGACGCTGCGGGCCCGCGAGGCGAGATGGACCGCCGCCTGCCCGGCGGAGTTGCCGCCGCCGACGACGATCACGTCCTCGTCGCGGCAGCGCTCGGCGTCGGTGGCCATCGCCGCGTGGTAGACGCCGGCGCCGCGGAAGCGGTCGACGCCGTCGGCCTGCAGCTCCCGCCAGCGGGCGCCGGTGGCCATCACGACCGAGCGCGCGAGGACGTGCTGGCCGTCGTCGAGGTCGACGCGCACCAGGCCCTCCGGGCCGTCGGCCAGCTCGACGGCGCGGTGGAAGCTCGACAGCACCGCGTCGAAGCGGCGCGCCTGCAACGTCGCCTTGCGGGTCAGCTCGGTCCCCGAGACCCCGGTCGGGAAGCCAAGGTAGTTCTCGATGCGCGTGCTCGTGCCGGCCTGGCCGCCCGGCGCCCACGCCTCGGCCACGAGCGTCCGCAGCCCTTCCGAGCCGCCGTACACCGCCGCCGCCAGGCCGCCCGGTCCGGCACCCAGGACGACGAGGTCGAAGCGCTGCCCGTCGACCTCGGCACGCAGACCCAGCGACCGCGCGACCTGGGCGGCCGACGGATTGCGCATGACCTCGGTGGCGTGCACCAGCACCGGGGTCTCGGAGCGCGGGATGTCCAGCCAATCGAGCAGGGCGGCGCTCTCGGCGTCGGTGTCGACGTCGTACCACCGCACCGGCAGCAGGTTGCGCTCCAGCAGGTCGCGCACCTCGAACGCCCGCCGGGAGCCGCGTGGCGCGATGAGGCGCATGACGCCGTGGCCCTCGGCCTCGTCCCACGAACGCCGCGCCAGCAGCGTGCGGAAGACGTGCTCGCCGAACTCAGGCCAGCGCGCGACCATGTCGCGCAGCCCGTACCGGTCGAACGCGATCACGTCGGTCGGCTCGACGGCGACGCAGGCGCTGATCGTCGGCTCCCCGGTGAACGCGGCGATGTCGCCGATGAACGTACGGCTGTCGGCCTGCCCGATGGAGACGTCCTTGCCGGGCTTGCGGTCGACGAACTCGACGAGCCCGCGCTCGATGACGTAGAACGGCGCGTCGCGCACGGCGTGCTCGTAGAGCACCTCGCCGGGTTGGAACGTCCGCCGCTCGCCGCGCTCGCCGAGCCACGCCAGCTTCGCGTCGGAGAGGCGCGGGAAGAGGACCTCGTCGCCGAGGTCGGGAAACCGCTCGGTGCGGACGGCGCGCGTCGTCGTCACACACGAAGGCTATCGGCATGGGAAACCGCCGCCGCGGAGGTCGGGCCTGCCAACCGCCCGACCTGGCGGGTCACGCACACGCCCGCGCGCGGCCGGTCCCGCGTGCGCTCAGCCCCGGTTCTCGCCGAGCGTCACGTCGAGCGTCATGGTCTTGCCGGCGCGCTTGATCTCGACCGGGACCGTCCGGCCCGGCGCCAGGTCCGCCAGGACCGTGGCGAGCTCATCGGCGCTCGGGGTCGGCTTGCCGTTGACCTTGACGATGACGTCGTGGGGGCGCATGCCGGCCTTGTCGGCCGGACCGCCGTTGTTGACCGTGGCCGCGACGACCCCGCCGCCGTCCAGCGGCGAGATGATCGCGATGCCCAGGAAGGCGCGCCCGGACCGCGTGACGTGCCCGGTCGCGATCAGCTGGCCGGCGATCCGCTTGATGGTGTTGGACGGGATCGCGAAGCCGATCCCCGCCGCCTGGCCGCCGCCGAGCTGCGGGTCGGTCGCGGCGAGGGTCGGGATGCCGACGACGTCGCCACGCAGATCGACGAGCGCGCCGCCCGAGTTGCCGGGGTTGATGGGCGCGCTGGTCTGGATCGCGGACTGGATCACGGCGCCGTTGCCCTCGCTGACCGTGCGCCCCAGCGACGAGATGATTCCCTGGGTCACGCTCGAGCGCAGCCCGAGCGGGTTGCCGATCGC
>JAWVGD010000185.1:0-6333 GCA_033855515.1 Baekduia sp. | reverse complement strand
GACCTCACCGTCGATCGCGGCACCGTACTCGGCCTTCTCGGCCGCAACGGCGCCGGCAAGACGACGCTGGTCCGGATCCTCGCGACCCTGCTGGCTCCCGACCGCGGAACGGCGCGGATCGGCGGCGCCGACGTCGTGCGCGATGCGCAGACCGTGCGCTCGCGCATCGGCCTCGCCGGCCAGTTCGCCGCCGTCGACGAGACGCTGACGGGCCGCGAGAACCTCGAGCTCGTCGGGCGCCTCTACGGCCTGCGCCGCCAGCACGCGCGTGCGCGGGCGAGCGAGGTCCTCGAGCGCCTCACCCTCGCCTCCGCCGCCGATCGCCTCGTCCTGACGTACTCGGGTGGCATGCGCCGCCGGCTCGACGTCGGCGCGAGCCTGGTCGGCCGGCCGCTGGTCCTGATCATGGACGAGCCCACGACCGGACTGGACCCCGGCACTCGCATAGAGCTGTGGAGGTTCCTGGACGAGCTGGTGCGGGAGGGCACGACCCTCCTGCTGACCACCCAGTACTTGGAGGAGGCCGATCGGCTGGCCGACCGCATCGCCGTCATCGAGCGGGGTCGCATGATCGCGAACGGCACGCCGAGCGAGCTCAAGCAGCGCGTCGGCGGCGACGTCCTCGAGGTCCGCGCCGCCAAGCCCGGCGACCTGGACCGGCTGGTCGGCCTGCTGTCCGGTCTGGGCTCGGGACCACCGGTCGCCGATGCCCGAGCCCAGCGCGTGACGGTTCCGACCGCCGACCGCGTGGCGACGCTGATGGCGGCGGCCCGCCGGATCGACGAGGCCGGGCTCGACGTCGACGACCTCGGCCTGCGGCGGCCGTCGCTGGACGACGTGTTCGTCGCGCTCACGAGCCCTCAGGGGCCTGATGCCGCGGGCCATCCCGCGGTGCAGCCGGCCCGGGTGGTCGCATGAGCGTCCCGCCCGCCAACGGGGCGGTCGTCGTGGCGCTCCCACGACCCGTCCGCTCGCACGGTCCGTCCGCGTTCCTGCGCGACACCGCCCTGATCACGCAGCGCCACCTGTTGCGCACGCGGCGCACGCCGCAGATCATCGTGCTCTCGGCCGTCATGCCCATCATGTTCGTGCTGCTGTTCCGCTACGTCTTCGGCGGCTCGATCCTGGTGCCCGGCTACGACAGCTACGTCGACTACCTGATCCCGGGGATCCTCGTGCAGACCGTCATCTTCGGCGCCTCCTCGACGACGGTGGGCCTGGCCGACGACCTGTCCACCGGCGTCACCGACCGCTTCCGCTCGCTGCCGATCCACCGCGGCGCGATCCTTGCGGCGCGCACGGTCGCCGACCTCATCCGCCTGACCTACACCATGGTGCTCCTGATCGGCGTCGGCTTCCTCGTCGGGTTCCACACGGACGCCGGGGTGCTGCACGTGCTCGCAGGGCTGGCCATCGCGCTGTTCTTCGGCTACGCCTGCTCCTGGCTGTTCGCGCTGCTCGCACTCGCGGTGCGCCATCCGGAGACCGCGCAGGTCGCCGCCTTCATGGTGACGTTCCCGTTCGTCTTCGCCGCCTCGACGTTCACGACGACCGCGAACATGCCGGGCTGGCTGCGCACCTTCGCCGACGCCCAGCCCGTGACGCGGGTCGTCAACGCGCTGCGCGTGCTGATGGACGGCACCGGGCCGGCGGCGCGGCCCGCGCTCTACGCGTTGGCCTGGTCGGCGGGGATCCTCGTCGTGGCGGCAAGCCTTGCGACCTGGCGCTTCAGGAAGGCCTGACCGAGCCACCCACCTTCCGCGCCGACGACGAGCGGCATGCAGTGCGCCAGCCACGGAGCTGGCTGACAGGGCGCCCAGACCGGCGCATCCAGGACACTCGCCGAAGCGCCCATGCGCTCGGCACTGAAAGGAACAAGCCGATGAAGATCCTCGTAACTGGTGCCTCGGGCCAACTGGGGCGCATGGTGGCCATCCAGCTGCTGGAGCGCGCATCCGCCGACGAGGTCCTCCTCGTCACCCGCCGCCCGCACGCGGTCGCCGATCTCGCCGAACGCGGCGCGGAGGTCCGCTACGGCGACTTCGACGACCCGGCGTCCCTGTCCGACGCGTTCGCCGGCGCGGACCGCATGCTGCTCATCTCCACCAACAACATCGGTGAGCGCAGGCCGCAGCATGGCTCGGCGATCGCGGCCGCCGCCGCGGCCGGCATCGGACACGTCGTCTACACCTCGCTCAGCAACCCGCTGCCCGGTCATCCCACGGGGGACCTCGCCGACGAGCACCGCGAGACCGAGGATCTCCTGTTCTCGAGCGGGATGGCCTGGACGATCCTGCGCTACGGCGCGTATGCCGACCTGCAGGTTCCGCTGGGGGCCATGGCCGTCAGCTACGGCAAGCTCGTGACCAACGCCGGGGACGGCCGCATCGCGCCGATCGCCCGCCACGACTGTGCCGCCGCGGCGGTGGCGGTGCTGAGCTCCGACGGGCACGCCGGCCGGACCTACGACGTCACCGGTCCGGAGGCGCTGTCGCAGTCCGACATCGCGAAGCTCGTCAGCGAGATCAGCGGCCGGCCGGTCCAGGTCATGCCGATCGGTGACCGCCGTCTGGCATGGACGCTGAGCCGCCTCGGCGCCCCGAAGACGGTCGCGCGAGCCGTCGTCAGCCTCGGCATCGCGACGCGCGAGAACTACTTCGACGTGGTGGACCCGGCGTTCGAGTCGCTCACCGGCCGCCCGCCGGCGTCGCTGCGCGACGTGCTCATCACCCACCGGTCCGAACTGGTCAACGCCAACGGATGAGCGAACCGATGGGGGGCCGCGCCGGCAACGGCGCCGGCGCGGGACCCGAGGTGCTGCGCAGGGCGATCGCCGATGCCGAAAGCCGGATGGCCTCGGCGACGGACCAGCTCGCCGGCGGCATGGGCTTCGTCGACCTGCTCGGGCAGGCGGCGCAGAACGCCGCCGCGCTCACGCGGATCAACGCGGACGCGTGGGACCTGGTCCTGCGCAGCTTCCGGATGGTGGGGCGCTCCGACGTCCATCGCCTGGGGCGCCGGATGACCCGCATCGACGACAAGCTCGAGACGATCCTCGAGGAGCTCGAGACCCTCCGCGGGCAACGTCCGGACGACGAGGTCGCCTGAGGCTGGATCCCGCTCGCCCGCGGTCCGGGGGCGGGCGGTCACTGGCCCGCGGGTCAGCTGCGAGGCGCGGGGCGTGACAGCAGCCTGTTCTCCCCTGACCCGGGTGTTGCCGCGCCCGGCGTCGACGCTCGCCCAACACCAGTCGAAAGGCTCTCTCCCATGCTTGGCAGGATCATCTTCCACCTCCGCAACAACGTGGTCGGCTACGTGGCGCTCTTCGCCGCGCTCGGAGGAACGTCGTATGCGGCCGTGCGCCTGGCCCCTGGAAGCGTCACCAACCGGGCACTCGCCCGTGGCGCCGTCAGCCACTCGAAGCTGGCGACCAACAGCGTCACCAGCGCGGACATCGCCAACGGCTCGATCAAGCCGGGCGACTTCGCGCGCGAGACGATGACGGCGCTGACGAAGACGGGCGGCGGCGTGACGACCGCAGCCGGCGGCAGCACCGGAGCGACCGGCAATCGCGGAGCCAACGGCGGGAGCGGAACCGCGGGGACGGTCGGACCCGCGGGTCCCTCGGGTGCGGCCGGTGCGGCCGGCACCGGTTCGGTGATCGTCCGCGCCCGCGGGACGGGGACGGTCAGCGCGCCGCACGGCGCCTCGACCGCCGTGCCGATCAACGACGCGGCCTGGACCCAGTCGCCCGGCGAGATGGACCTGATCACGGGCACCGCGACGATCACGATCCCGTCGGCGTGCACCGGGTCGTTCGGCAACGCGCTCGTCCTGTCGGTCGACGGGACCCCGGCGACGTTCGCGCTCGCGCCGTCCAGCCCCGCCTCCGGCACGGTCACGATGCCGTTCAACGTGACATCGGTGATGGAGCCGGCAAGCTCGGCCGCACATCACCTCACCGCGTCGCTCGCCAACTCGTGCACGAAGGCCGGCGAGGACTACAGCGTCGGCGACGTCAAGCTCGACGTCGTGAAGTTCAACTGACGTCAGAGCGTCAGCCGCGGGCGGTACAGGTCGAGCCAGGTCGCCAGGTTGAGCGTCCACTCCAGCCCGGGTCGATCGGGCTCGGCCCCGCCCCTGTCGGGTCGCGTCGCGGACTCGAGCCAGTCTCGGTCCACGAGCGCGAACACGCCGCAGTCGCCATCGTCGAGCAGCTCCCTGCCCTGCCGCTGGAGGGCCTCGGCGTAGTGCGGGTCCTGCGTCGACGGATAGGGGCTCTTCACGCGCGCGAGCACGGACTGCGGCAGCAGGTCGCTGCTCGCGCCGCGCAGCAGGCTCTTCTCCCGGCCGTCATAGGTCTTCAGCGCCCACGGCGCGTTGTACACGTACTCGACCAGTCGGTGATCGCAGAACGGCACCCGGACCTCGAGCCCGACCGCCATGCTCATGCGGTCCTTGCGGTCGAGCAGCTGGCGCACGAACCGCGTCAGGTGCAGATAGCTCGAGATCCGCATGCGGGACTCGAGGTCGCTCTCGGATTCGAGGTGCCCCACCTCGGTGAGCGCGCGCTCGTAGCTGTCGCTCCGATACCCCTCGATGTCCAGCGTCGCACGGACATCCGCAGACAGGGCCGCCTGCGGAGGCGTGAAGTGCATCTCATCCATCGCGATCCACGGAAACGCGTGCGCTTGCTGCACCCGCGGATCGTGGAACTGCCGGTAGCCGCCGAAGATCTCGTCCGCCGACTCGCCCGACAGCGCCACCGTCGAGTGCTCGCGGATGGCCCTGCACAGCAGATACAGGGAGGCGTCCATGTCGCCGAGGCCGGCGGGGAGGTCGCGAGCGGCGACCACCGCGCGGCGCACGGCGGGATCGGCGAGCGTCTCGTGGTCGATCACGATGTCGGTGTGCTCGGAGCCGACGTGCTCCGCGACGTCGTGCACGTAGGGCGCGTCGGGCGTGGGGCGCAACGCGTCGGGCGCGAAGTTCGCGGTCTGGCCGACGAAGTCCACGGCGAAGCTGCGCACACGCTCGCCCTCGTCGGCCAGCTGCTGCGCCGACAGGGCCGTGATCACGCTGGAGTCCAGCCCGCCCGACAGCAGCACGCAGCGCGGCACGTCGGCGACGAGCTGGCGGCGCACGACGTCATCGAGCAACTCGCGCACGTGCTCGACGCTGGCGTCGCGGTCGTCGGCATGGGGCCTGGTCTCCAGCCGCCAGTAGCGGCGCTCACGCAGCCCGCACGCGTCGACGGTGACGATCGTGCCGGGTTGGACCTCCCGCATCCCCGACCAGACCGCATGTCCTGGCGTCTTGACGAACGCGAAGAGCTCGTGCAGGCCGTCGGCGTCCACGGTCGGCTGCACGAGCGGGTTGGCCAGGATCGCCTTGGGCTCGGACCCGAACAGCACGCCGTCCGGGGTGCGCTGGAAGTACAGCGGCTTGATCCCCATGCGGTCGCGGATCATCACGAGCTTGCGCACCCTGCCGTCCCAGATCGCGAACGCGTACATCCCGTTGAGCCGGTCGGCCAGCGTGTCGCCCCAGCGCAGGTAGCCGCGCAGCACGACCTCGGTGTCGCTCGTCGTCTCGAACCGCTCACCGGCCTCGCACAGCTGGCGTCGCAGCTCCGTGAAGTTATAGGCCTCGCCACTGTAGACGAGCACGACCGGACCGGCGCTCGTGGGCACGGACATCGGTTGCACGCCTCCGACGAGGTCGATGATGGCCAGCCGGCGATGGCCCAGCGCGGCCGGCCCCTCAGCCCACGTGCCCGATGCGTCGGGCCCGCGACAGGCCATCGTCTTGGTCATGGCGTCGAGGACGTCCTGCTCCTGCGTCATGTCGCGCTCGAACGAGATCCATCCCGTTATCCCACACACGTGTCACCTCCAGCCGACGGCCTATGCGTGCTTTGACCGTACTTGCGGCCGTGCGCGCGCATGGTTGGACGTGAGGTCAGTCGCGACGCACCTTGGGACCGGTGCAGGGCGTTGTCGTGGTGGAAGGCTCTGCGTGGTGATGTCGCCGACGCAGAGCCCGCGCGTCAGGCGCCGTTGGCGTCCACGCGGAGGATGACGGCGTCGCCTTGGCCGCCGCCGGAGCAGATCGCCGCGACGCCGAGGCCGCCGCCGCGGCGGCGCAGCTCGTAGACCAAGGCGCCGAGGATGCGGGCCCCTGAGGCGCCGATCGGGTGGCCGAGGGCGACCGCGCCGCCGTTGACGTTGACGCGCTCCTCCTCGATCCCGAGCTCCCGGATCGACTGCAGCGTCACCGACGCAAACGCCTCGTTGATCTCCCACAGATCGATGTCGCCCGGCTGCAGACCGG
>JAWVGD010000184.1:0-5616 GCA_033855515.1 Baekduia sp. | reverse complement strand
TCCTGGAACTCCTCGAACATCATGTCGCGCTCCGCCTCGCGGATGCGCTGCAGGATGACCTGCTTGGCGGTCTGCGCGGCGATGCGGCCGAAGTCCTCGGGGGTGTCGTCGATCTCCTCGATGCGGTCCCGGTACTGCTCGAACTTCGCGGGGTCGATCTCGGGGTCCTGCGGCTCGACGCGGTCGCCGGTCTCGGGGTCGATGTAGGACTCCTCGGCGATCGTCTCGCCGATGAGCTCGGCCTCGAGGTCCTTCGGGATCCGGTAGCGGATCACGACGAAGTCGCCCGTCTCGGCGTCGACTTCGACGCGCGCGTAACGCGCGGCGCCGGGAAGCTTCTTGTAGGCCGACAGCAGCGCGTCTTCCAGCGCGGCCATCAGCTTCTCCGGGGAGATGCCCTTCTCGCGCGCAAGCGCGGTCATGGCATCCAGGATCTCGCGGGACATGGTGCTCGGTGCTCCTAAGACTCGACGAGGTTGGACCGGGAGATGGCGTCGTACGGGATGGCGACCACGCCGGTGTCGGCGGCGATCGTCACCTCCGACTCCGAAGCTCCCACGAGTTCGCCGGTGAACGACTTGTGGCCGTCGTGTGCCTCGCGCGTCCGCACGCGCGCTCGCTTGCCGATGAAGCGCCGGAAGTGGTCCGGCTTGCTCAGCGGGCGCTCGGTCCCGGGCGAGGACACGGTGAGGCCGTAGTCCTCCAGGACCTCGGGCAACGCGTGCGTGACCCGCTCGCACAACTCGAGGGTGACGCCGTCCGGATGGTCGATGTAGAGCTCGACGAGATCTCCCTTGATCTCGGCGAGCAGCACCTCGACCTCGGGCTCGCGCTCGGCGAGCTTCGCCTCGATGTCGGCCTGGATCGTGCTCATCAACCCTCCCCTCTCAAATGAAAGAGCGGGCTCACGCCCGCTCCCTGTACTTCGTCGACGGTCGCCCGCCGACACGGAAGTTGTGCTCCGAGGATAGCACCAACCCTCCACACGGGCACGACCCCGGAGCGGTGTTGACCGCGTTCCTGCAAGGGGCTTCGAGCGGCCCCTGAGACCCGGCGCGGACGGCCCTCAGGCGGCCCGCCGGCGCGCTTTGTCGCGGTACTTGGCGTAGTCCTCGCGCTGTGGCTGGAGGTTCGCCGCGAGCGCGAGCGGATGACGCGCCTCGGCGTGCAGGCCGAGCTGCTGCAGGGAGCGCCCGAGGCAGAACAATGCGTAATCGTTGGTCGGGGCGTGCTCGACGACCGCCTCGAACTCCTCGACCGCCTCGCGGAAGCGCTGGGCGCCGAAGAGGGCACGGCCGTAGGCCTCCCGCACGGAGTCCTTGTCGGGAGCCAACTCCCGGGCCCGGCCGAGCGGGACGGTGGCGGCGTGGCAGTCGCCGCGCTCCAGCAACTCGGTGCCCTGGCAGAACAGCTCATAGGCGTCTGGCTGATCCATCACCTCAGGCAGTGTAAGACCGGCGTCGGCCGATCCTCAACGCGTCGCGCAGCTCGGCGGACCGCGGCGGGAGCGCCCAGAGCGCCCTCAGGCGACCGGTCACGCCGAGGCCCGCCGACAGCTCCCGGCGCAGCGCGCGGCGCTGTGCGGCGCTCGGTGCCGCGGCGCCACCGCCGTAGCGTGCGAGCCGCAGCGCGCGGAGGTAGCCGAGCGCCCCCTCGCTGCCGTCCAGCAGCCGCTCGAGGCTCGCCAGCGTCGTCTCGTTGGTCGGTGCGCGGCCCGTGCGGGCGAGCGCGAGGCGCAGCTCCTCGAGCTCGGGGTCGCCGCTGCGCGCCAGCCGCCGGCGTCGCCGGAGCCGCAGGACCAGGAGGCCGCCCAACGCCAGCAGCGCGGCGCCTCCGACGGCCAGCGGCACGGTGAACCGCGCTCCAGCGCGTCCGGTGGCACCGGCTGCGCCGCCCGCGGCGGGGTCGGAGAGCCGGTCGCCGGCCGTCGTGTTGGCCGTCCGCGGCGTGCTGGACGCCAGCGCCTTGGGGACGGCGACGTCGGTCTGCTGGGACCGCGCGGGCGAGTCGCCGGGCGTGGGGTCGAAGGTCACCCAGCCGATGTGCGGGAAGTAGACCTCGACCCAGCTGTGGGCGTCGAGGTCGCGGATGACGTGATCGGGGCCGTCCTGGGAGCCGGGCGAGAAGCCCGTCGCCACGCGCGCCGGCACGCCCGCCATGCGCAGCAGCAGCGCGGTGGCGCCGGCGAAGTGCTGGCAGTAGCCGGCGTGGTCGCGAAACAGGAACGCGTCGAGCGGCATCAGGCGCCCGGGCGGCGGCGGCGACTCGGTGTAGCGCGCCCCGCGCTTGACGCGCGCGATGACCTTGCGGACCAGGTCATAGGGGTCGGTGGAGGCCGCCGCGAGCTGCCGCGCCAGAACGTACTCGCGGGCGTAGGGCGAGTCGGCCAGCGCCGCGTTGGGGTCGATCATGTAGAAGCCCTGCGGGCTGCGCGCGACCGTCGCCTGGTCGCGCCCCCACGGCGCGAACGTCACCACGACGCGGCCCAGGCCGCTGCCGCGCGCGGGCGGCAGTCCGATGCTCAGCTGGCGCGCGACGTACACCGGGTAGTCGGTCCCGGCCGCGTGCAACTGGACCTCGTTGGGACGCGGGACGTAGACCTGGGCGTCGTAGGAGTCGCCGCGGCGCAGCGGCTTGGCCGCGACCTCGAACGTCCCCGGGGTCGCCTCGCGCACCAGACGCGTCGAGTGCGAGACGAACGTCGTCGTGCCCGCGCCGATGAACTGCTCGGACTGCAGCCCCTTGATGTCGACGTGGATCGTCTGCGTCCAGTCGGGATGGCCGGCGGCGAACTCGGTGTCGTCGCCGTCGGCGAGGATGCCCGTGGCCTGCCGCCAGGCGGTGCCGTCGAAGGTCTCCAGCGCCGCGGTCTTGAGGTACAGGTTGCCGCGGTCGCGCACGCGCGCCAGCTCGAGCCCGTCGCGCGGCCAGCGCAGCGGCGCGTAGTCGTGGTTCCAGGTGAAGGTGGTGGACTTGCCGCCCTGCAGCCGCTCGGCGAGCGCCTGGTAGTCGACCCAGGGCTCGCGGGAGGCGACGTGCGGGGCCAGGAGCGCCGAGCCGAGCACCGCCGTGACGGCGAGCGCCACGGCGACCGGCGCCTCACGGCCGCGCAACCGGTCGGCCCACAGCAGCGCGCCGAGCAGCAGGGCGAAGACCGCGCCGTCGAGGTAGGGATGGCGCGGGTTGTGCTCGACGACGGCCACGCCGTAGAGGACCCCGAGGCACGCGGCGGCCGAGAAGGTCCGCGGGTGCGGCAGCAGCGCCAGGCAGGCGGACGCGACCAGCAGGATGCCGCCGCCCGACAGGAGCACCGCGAAGACCCACGGGTCCTTGCCGCTGTAGGGCACGCGCAGCGCCGGCAGCGTGGCGATGGCGCTGGCGATCTGGCTGACCAGCGTGTCCCAGCGGTCGGGTCGCAGCACCGCCGCCGGCACGCCGGCGACGAGCAGGGTCAGCGCGAGTGCGCCGAGCAGCAGCGCGGCGGTCGTCGCCGCCCGCCGCGCGACACCCGGAAGCTCCAGCGCCGAGGGCAGCAGGATCCCGGCGGCGAGCGCGACGATGAGCATGCCCAGCAGATCGCCCTGGGCACCCGGCCGCACGATGTCGGCCCAGTGGATCCCGCCGTACACCGCCAGCGCGACGTACGCCACCAGGCGAATGGACCACGCCTCGGTCGCCGAGCCCGTAGCCGACTGCAGCGCCGTCGGCGCCGACGGGGCGGCGACGGTGCTCATGCCACGACCTCGGGGGCCGGCATGCGCGCGTCCGACAGCTCATAGCCGTCGCAGCCGGCGACCGAGAACGCCGGGCGGCGCCCGTGGATGCCGCCGGGGACGACGAGCAGGCGGCCACCGCCGGGCGCAAGGGCCAGCGCGCGCGGCGCCCGTGTCAGGCGCCGGGCGGCGACATAGAGGATCGGTCCGCGGCGCGATGCCAGCGCGCCGACCGGCGGCGAGGTCCGGCCGTCGATCAGCGCCAGGCGTGCATGCAGGTGCGTCCAGCCGGTCAGCCCCGGATCGAGGATCGTCGGCCGGCGGTCGCCCGGGATCAGCACCGCGCAGCCACCGTCGCGGGCCAGGTGCACGGCCAGCGACGTCGCGGCCCGCACCGCGGCGTCGAGGTCGTCCTCGCTCGCTGCGCCGCGCGGATCGAGCACGACCAGCGGGCGCGTGTCGTTGTCGGCGCGCAGCCGGCGCTCCAGGAGGTCGCCGCCCTTGGCCAGCGACGGCCAGAAGATCCGCGAGGCCGGCGTCCCGGTGCGGTGCTGGCGCAGCCCGTCGAGCTCGACCTCGGCGGCGGCCGAGGACCGCCGCCCGAGCAGCAGCGAGCCCGAGCCCTCGCCGTCGGCGCCCGGCGTGCGGACGCGCTCGATGCGCGGCAGGATGAGGACCTCGTCGACGGGCGCGTCGGCGCCGCGCACGAGCCGCACCATCAGGCCGAACGGGTCGCGCACCGCGACCCGGGGTGCGACGAGCAGCTTGCGGCCACGGCGCGAGAAGCGCACGTCGATCCGCACGCGGGTCAGCCGCCGCCCCGTCGCCAGCGGCGCGGGTGCGGGCAGCAGCGGGTCCAGCACGCCGCCGGTCGGCAGCGGCCGTGCCGACGTCACCCGGATCTCGACCGACACCGGGTCGTCTTCCATCGCGCGGGTCACGCCAACGGTCCGGCTGACGCGGATCCCGCGGGCGCCGGCCAGGACCCAGACGCCCGCGCCGAGCGCCAGCACGAGGCACGCCAGGCCCGGGACCCAGAGGGGCTCGGCGTCCAGCAGTCCGGCGACCGCGATGAGCGCCGCCCCGAGGATCGCCGTGAGCAGGAGCGGGCGGGCGGTCTCCTGCACGGCGCGCGCCTACAACGCGGGTGTCGCGGCGAGGGCGTCGGCGACGACCTGCTCGCCGGTGGTCTCCATCGCCTCGGGGGCCAGGACGATCCGGTGCGACAGGACCACGCGCGCGAGCGCCTGGACGTCGTCGGGCAGCGCGTGGTCGCGGCCCTGCAGCAGGGCTCGGGCCTTGGCGGCGCGCAGGAGCATCAGGCCCGCGCGCGGGCTGCCGCCCAGGTCGGTGCGCGGGTCCTCGCGGGTGCGCTGCAGGAGCGCGACGACGTAGGAGCGCAGGCGATCGGAGGCCACGACGCGCGTCGCGGTGTCGATCGCGACGACCACATCGGCCGCCGTGGCCACGGCCTCCATGCTCTCGACGCGATCGCCCGCCTCGTGCGCGCGGAGCATGTCCACCTCGGCCGCGGGCGCCGGGTAGCCGAGCGAGAGCCGGGCCATGAAGCGGTCCACCTGCGCCTCGGGCAGCGTGTAGGTGCCCTCGAACTCGACGGGGTTCTGGGTGGCGAGCACGACGAACGGGCGCGCCAGCTCGTGGGAGTACACGTCGACGGTGACGCGGCGCTCCTGCATGCACTCCAGCAGGCCCGACTGGGTCTTGGGCGACGCGCGGTTGATCTCGTCGACGAGCACGACGTTCGCGAAGACCGGGCCCGGCCGGAACTCGAAGCGGTCCTCGCGGCGGTTGAAGACGTTCGTGCCGACGACGTCGGCCGGCAGCAGGTCCGAGGTGCACTGGATGCGTGCGAAGCCGAGGTCGGTCACGCGCGCGATCGCCC
>JAWVGD010000183.1:0-7467 GCA_033855515.1 Baekduia sp. | reverse complement strand
TGCTACAGCGAGGGCCCTCTCCGGAGGGCCCTCGCCAGTTTCTCCCACGGCCCGGTCGGCGGATGCGAGTATCGCCGCCACGGTCCGGCATTCCCTGTCCTAAAGGAGATCCGCGATGGAGACCTTTGTGATCCTGCGCCGCGACGGCTGGCGCGACGGCCCCGAGCTCGAGGCGGCGGCCGCCCGCTCGACCACGGAGGGCGACAAGATGCCCGACGAGGTCCGCTGGATCCGCAGCTATGTCCTGGACGAGCCATCGGGTCGTGTGGGCACCGTCTGCATCTACCAGGCGACCGACGAGGATGCGCTGCGCCGGCACGCCGAGGCGGCGGACCTGCCGATCGACGAAGTCATCCGCGTCGCCGACACCGTCATCATCCGCGACGACCCCGTGGCGGTCTGAGGCGGCGCGCGTGGCGGCCGTCGCGTGGCGGCCGCCGCGCGCCGCAGGACTCTCCTAGGCTCGCGGGGTGCGTTTTTCGATCTTCTACGAGCACCAGCTCCCGCGACCGTGGGACGCCGAGGCCGAGCATCGCCTGCTCAAGGAGGCGCTCGAGCAGGTCGAGCTCGCCGACCGGCTCGGCTACGACACGGTGTGGGCGGGCGAGCACCACTTCCTGGAGGAGTACTCGCACTCGTCGGCCTCCGACGTCTTCCTCGCCGCGGCCGCCGCGCGCACCAAGGACATCAGGTTGGGCTTCGGCGTCCTCCCGCTGCCGCCCGCCTACCAGCATCCCGCGCGCGTGGCGGAGACCGTGGCGACGCTCGACCTCATCTCCGCCGGCCGGGTCGAGTTGGGCACGGGGGAGAGCTCGTCGGGCGCCGAGCTGGCCGGCTTCGGCGTCGACCGCGACAACAAGCGCGCACAGTGGGCCGAGGCCATCGAGGTCGTCGCCCGGATGATGGTCGAGGAGCCGTTCGCGGGCGTCGATGGCCGCTACGTGACGATGCCGCCGCGCAACGTCGTGCCCAAGCCGCTGCAGAAGCCGCACCCGCCGCTGTGGGTCGACTGCTCGCGGCGCGAGACGGTCCGGCTGGCGGCCGAGAAGGGCCTGGGTGCGCTGGGCCTCGCGTTCGTCGAGCCCGAGGAGGCCAAGGTCTGGGTCGATGAGTACTACGACATCCTGATCTCTGAGCGATGCGTGCCTGCGGGTTTCGCGGTCAACCCCAACGTCGCGGTCACCCTGCCGATGATGGTGCACGCGGAGGAGGCCGAGGCCATCGAGCGCGGGATCGACGGCGCGCACTTCTTCGGCTTCGCGCGGGGCCACTACACCGTGTTCGGCGAGCACGAGCCCGGTCGTACGTCGGTCTGGGAGGATTTCCTCGCGCGGCGGGAGGACGTCGGCTTCGCCCGCTCGGTCATCGAAGCCGACGGCGCGCCCCTCGGCGTGAGGATCCTCCAGCGCGGGCTCGCCGCGCTGCGCGGTGCGATCGGCACGCCGCAGCAGCTGCGTGACCTCGTGCGCCGATACGAGGACGCCGGGGTCGACGAGCTGATCCTCGTGCTCCAGAGCGGCAAGACCGAGCACGCGCACATCATGGAGGCCTTGGAGCTGTTCGCTTCCGAGGTGATGCCGGAGTTCGCGGCCCGGCGACCGGAGGGGGAGGCGGCCAAGCGCGCGCGCCTCGGCGACGCGATCACGCGTGCGCTTGCCCGCCGACCGCCACCGAAGACGGCGGCGCCGGGATCCACGTTCGGTCCTGGCGACAGCGGAGGGCCGGCGGCGACCGCGGACGCCGCGACGGGCGCCGGCGGCGATGATGGGACCGGCGGCGCGGGCGCGGGCGCCGGGCGTGCCGCCCTCGCCGGCGCGTCGGCCACGCTGCGCCGCACGCTCGAGGCGCGCGGCGAGCGTGCGCTGGTGGCCTTCGTCAAGCGCTCCGGTGACCGGCGGCTGGAGCGAACGGTCGGCTCGCGACCCGGCCTCAAGGCCCTCTTCGCCGGCATGGAGCGCCAGTTCGTCGCCGAGCGCGCAGCAGGCTTCACCGGCGACATCCGCTACGAGCTGCGGGGGGCCGACGGCGACGTGCGGATCTGGACGGTGACGGTCGACGGCGACCGGGCTCGCGCCCGGCCCGGCGGGGCACCCGATCCGAAGCTCACGATCAAGATGACGCTCGCCGATTTCGTCCGCCTCGCCGGCCGCGACCTGGATCCGGTCAAGGCCCTGTTGTCGGGCCGCCTCGACCTGGCCGGCGACTTCGCCGTCGCCGCTCGCCTCGGCGAGATGTTCGGGCAGCCCAGCGCGTTCTGAGGCGCGCGACGGCTGCCCGCCACCGGGCTCCGTCGATGCCGACCGCGCCCTGAGCAGGGGTTTTCCATCGCGGTGGTTCGCCGCCGAACCCCGGAGGCGAACGCGGTTGTCCGCCGCCGCCGGGCATGCGAACATGTGTTCGATTCGATGGTCGTCGCCGTTCTCCTTGCCCGATTCGAGCTCGTCATCGCCGCCGGCGGTCGTGAGGCCCTTGCGCGCGGTCCCGCCGCCCTCGCGCCTGAGCCCGGGCGCGAGCAGCGCATCGGGGAGGTCTCGCCGTCGGCCGAGGCCTTCGGCGTACACGCCGGGATGCGGCTGGGGGAGGCGCTCGCGCGCTGTCCCTCGCTGGCGCTGATCCCGGCCGATCCGATGGGCGTCGCCGACGCGTGGGAGAAGGTCGTCGCGCGGTTGGAGTCGGTGGGCGCGGCGGTCGAGACGACCGTGGCGGGCCTTGCGTTCTTCGACGCCGCGAGCCTCGCGCGCCTGCACGGAGGACACGGCGGGAGCGATCCCGCTGCACTGCTGCGCGCCCGGACCGCGGGCGGTCCGCCGCCGTGGCTGGAGGGCGTCGTCACCGCGGTCCGGACCGCGCTGCGGCTACCCGCGCGCATCGGCGCGGGGCCGTCGCGGTTCTGCGCGCTGGCCGGGGCGGTCCGGGCGCGGTCGCGGCGGGCCGAGCTGGTCGACGGGGCCGCCGGGCTGGTCGCCGAGCCGGTCACGCTGCTGCGCCGCCGGCCGGAGGTCGAGCGGCTCGTGGAGCCCATGGAGCGCTTGGGGATCGGGACGCTGGGGCAGCTGGCGGGGATGCCGCGCGCGGCGGTGGCCGAGCGCTTCGGGCGCGCCGGCGAACTGGCGCACGACCTCGCGCGCGGCAAGGACGACGAGCTGCGTCCGCGCGTCCCCGGAGAAGTGCTGGAAGAAGTCCTGGAGCTGCCGGAGTCGGCCTCGGGCGTGCAGCTCGAGCGGGCGCTCGTCCTGCTCGTCGACCAGCTGCTGGCACGGCGCGAGCGGCGGGGGCGCACGCTGCGCGCGGTCGTCCTGGGCGCGCGGCTGGTCGAGGGTGGCACGTGGCGCGAGCGCATCGTGTTCCGTGAGGCGCTGGCCGACGCGGCCCGGATGCGCCTGGCGCTGGGCCAGCGGTTGCTGCTGCTCCCGGCGCCGGCCGAGTCGCTGCGGCTGACCGTCGAGCGCTTCGGCCCGTCGCACGCGGGCGCCCACGCGCTGTTCGACGACGGCGAGGCGGAGCGGACCGGCCGGATGCGGGAGGCGATCCGGCAGGTGCGCGCGGTCGCCGGCCCCGAGGGCGCACTGCGCGTGCTGGAGGTCGATCCCGATTCGCGCGTGCCCGAGCGCCGGTCGGTCCTCGCCCCCTACGAGCTGTGACCGGTCCGCGGCGGCTGAACCTCCCGCTGCCGGCGACGGTTCGGGCCGACGAGCGCGGGCGGCCGCTGGGCGTCGACGGGCGCGCGGTCGACGCGGTCCGCGAGTCGTGGGTCGTCGAGGACCGCTGGTGGACCGAGGCGCCACTTCGCCGGCGCTACTGGGAGGTCGTCACGACGCGCGGGGATCTCGTGGTGCTGTTTCGCGAGCTCGACCGCGTCGGCGGCTGGTACCGGCAGCGGTAGCGGTGCCGCGCGTCTAAGGAGCCCGGGTCCCTACTGGACCGCAGCGAAACGAGCCCCCTGGGCGAGTGCCCGCAGCGAAACGAGCCCCCTGGGCGAGGCTTCGCCTAGTCCCTCGCCGTGTCCCTACTGGACCGCGGGTACGAGCCTCCTGGGCGAGTGCCCGCAGCGAAACGAGCCCCTTGGGCGAGGCTTCGCCTAGTCCCGCGCCGGGGCGAGCTTCCGCAGCCCGGCGAGGAACCCGCGCTCGCTGCTGCCGAGCGCGGCGAAGAACGCCCCGTCGGCGGCCTCCACCGCGGGGATCGCCTGCTGCGCCAGCGCCCGCCCGGCCGCGGTCGGGGCGAGCGTGCGGGCGCGGGCGTCGTCGGGGTGGCGGGCGCGCTCGATCAGGCCCTTGGCCTCCAAGGCGCGCACGACCTGCGATGTCATCATCTCGTCGGTCTGCACGTGCGTGGCGAGCGCGCGCTGGGTCAGCACCTCGCCGGCGTCGGCCAGCCACGTCGTCGTCGCCAGCAGCACGAACTGCACGTGCGTCAGCCCGAGCGGGGCGAGGGCCTCGCGCACGGCCCGCTGCCAGGCGTTGGTCGTCTGCCAGAGCAGGAAGCCCGGGGACTCGCCGGGGCCGTCGAACCGGGTCGGCAGGCTCACGCGGCGACCGTAGCGCGTTCCCCCGGGGCGAGCGGCGGCACGAGCACGCGACCGATTCGTGACGAACGCGCGTGGTTTCGTCACGGGCGCCCCGGGATGGTGGAGCCATGTCCCGACCCCTGCGCGCGGCCGATGGCCAGGCCTCCCTGGAGTGGCTGGCCGTGGTCGCGCTCGTGGCGACGCTGCTGGGCTTCGGCGCGGCACTGGCGCAGGCAGGCTCGGTCGGCCGGCGCGTGACGCGGGAGATGGCGCGGGCGATCTGCCTGGTCCGCGCCGGGGACTGCGCGCGCGACCGCGAGCCCTGCGTGACCACGTCGGGCACCCGGGCCCAGGCGGTGAGCTTCGACATCGGGATCGTCCGGCTCGGTGAGGATGGCTTCGCGCTGCTGGAACGGCGCTCGGACGGGACGATCGCAGTGACGATCGAGCAGGGCGGCAAGGCGGGCGCCGCAGCGGCAGCGGGGGTGGGCGCCGGGTTCCGGCTCGGCGGCACCGACGTCTCGGTCGGCGGCGAGGTGACCGCCTCGATGGTCGCGCGGCTGGGGAAGGGGAGGACGTGGATCGTCGGCACCGAGGCCGAGGCCCGCGAGCTGGTCGAGCGTCGTGGCGGCGGGCGGCCGCCCGACATCACCTCCGGCAACGGCACGCTGACCTCGGGTCTCGGCGCGAGCGGCGGCGTCAGCGGGCTCGTCGAGCTCCCGCTGGCGCAGGGCAGCTTGACCTTCGACCGCCACGCGGGCTGGAGCGCCGACCGCCGGACCGGCCATCGCACGGTCTACGTGCAGGCGTCCTGGGCGGCATCGGGGTCGGCCCGCGGCCAGAGCGTCCTCGGGCTCTCGGGCGGTGGGGAGACCTTCGCCGTCGAGCTGGACGCGGCCGGCCGGCCGCTGGATCTCCGGGTCATCGCCACCGGCGGCTTCGGAGGCTCACGCGACCTGCCCGCCGTCGTCCAGCCGGTGGCCGGCCTGCTGGCGGTGGGCGCCGGCACCGACCACGTCTACGAGGTGACGAGCCACCTCGACCTGACCGACGCGGCGAACCTGGCCGCGGCACGGGACCTGCTGAACGCGATCGCGGGCCGCACCGCGACCGCCGCGCCGTCGCAGGCGCTGCGGCGCCGCATCGATACGCGTGGCACGGTCGAGGCGCGGATCCTGTCGCAGGGGTCCAAGTCGTCGGGGGCAGGGTTTCACGTCACCTTCGACGGCCTGAAGATCGGTGGCTCCGCGGAGGTCGTGCAGCGCAGCCAGCAGCTGCTCGCCGCGACGTCGCGCGGCCTGGACGGGCAGTGGCTGACGCGCGCCGACTGCCTCGACACGGTCCAGGCATCATGACGCCCGGACCGTCGGCCGGCTGTGCGAACATGCGTTCGTGTCATCGTACGTCGAGCTCCACTGCCATTCGGCCTTCTCGTTCCTGGACGGTGCCTCGCTGCCCGAGGAGCTGGTGGTGACGGCGCTGGAGCGCGGCCACGAGGCGCTGGCGCTCACCGACCACAACACGGTCTCGGGCGCGATGGAGTTCGCGCAGGCCGCGTCGGCGCTGGGGCTGCGGGCGATCCACGGCGCCGAGGTCGACGTGGTGGATCCGGGGACGCCGGCGGCGCCGGCCGTTCCGGGCTCCCCGCACGGGACGGCCGGGAGCCCGCTGCCGTCGCCCACGCGGCACGTCACGCTGCTCGTGCGCGACGCCACGGGCTGGCGCAACCTCTGCCGGCTGCTCACCCGTGCCCACGCCCACACGCGCGACACGCCCGGCCGGCGGCGCGTCCTCGAGCCGGTGCTGACGATCGCCGACCTCGCCGAGTTCGCGGAGGGGCTGGTGTGCCTCTCGGGGTGCGCGAGCCGCGGCGTCCACGACGAGCCGGCCGCCCGCGCGCTGCTGGCGGCCTTCGGGCCAGACCGCTTCCGCATCGAGCTGCAGCGGCCGTTCCTGCGCCAGGACCGTGCGCTGAACCGCCGCCTCGCGGAGCTGGCCCGGCGGCTCGGCGTCCCGTGCGTGGCGACGGGCAACGTGCACGCCCACTCGGCCGCCCGCGCGCGGCTGCAGGACACGTTCGTGGCGATCCGCGAGCACACGACGCTGGACGCGTCCGAGCCGCTGCGGCGCGGCAACCACACGCACGTCCTTGCGACGCCGGAGGCGATGGCCGCGCGGTTCGAGGATCATCCCGAGGCGGTGGCCGAGACCGCCCGCCTGGCGGCGTCGCTGACCTTCGACCTGACCGCGGACCTCGGCTACCGCTATCCGGGCGCCGAGGACGCGGGCGCCGACGCGGAGCTGGCGGAGATCTGCGCGGTGCGGTTCGACACGCGCTACCCGCCCGGGCATCGCCTGCGCGCCCAGGCCACCGTGCGCCTGGAGGAGGAGCTGAAGCTCATCCGCGGGCTCGGGTTGTCGGGGTTCTTCGTCCTGCACCACGAGATGCTCGAGCTCGCGCGGGAGGTGGCAGCCGAGGTGCGTGGCAACGCCGCGGCCCGCGCGCTGCTGCCGCCTGGCCGTGGCCGCGGCTCCTCGGTGTCCTCGATCGTCTGCTACCTCACCGGCCTCTCGCACGTCGATCCGATCGCCAACGACCTCTTCCTCGGGCGCTTCCTCAACGAGGAGATCACGTCGCTGCCCGACATCGACCTCGACTTCCCGCGCGACGTGCGCGCGGTCCTGATCCCGCGGGTGCACGAGCGCTTCGGCCGTGAGCGCTCGGCGCTCGTGGCGGCGTTTCCGACCTTCCGCGCCCGCGGGGCCATCCGCGAGCTGGGCAAGGCGCTCGGGCTGCCGCCCGGCGAGATCGAACGCGTGGCGCGCTCGTCGGAGGCGTACTCGGCGCAGACCGTCGACCGCGACATCGATGTGGCGCTGGGCGAGGGGCGCGTGAACTCGGACCCGCCGACCCGCTGGCGCTGGCTGGCTGATCTCGCCCACGAGGCCCATGGCCTGCC
>JAWVGD010000182.1:0-4011 GCA_033855515.1 Baekduia sp. | reverse complement strand
ACGGCGGCGCGGTCGTGACGCCGGACGGCGGCACCAGCAGGCCGGGCCAGGCCTAGCGGCGTGGGTCGGTAACTGGCCGCGGGTTTCGCCCTCTGGGCGAACACCCGCAAGGGAACCTGGCCCTCTGGGCCGGCGTTCCCCGGCCGCGGGTTTCGCCCTCTGGGCGAACACCCGCAAGGAAACCTGGCCCTCTGGGCCCGCGTTCCCCTAATGGCCCGTCGACGAGAAATGCATGTAGTCCTTGGTGTTGCCGGACCACGAGCCGCCCCAGCCCCAGCCGATCGCGCGGAAGGCGTCGATCACGCGGCGCGTGACCATGCCGCGCCGGTGGCGGGTCCGGTCGCGATAGCGCTTGGCCGCGGGGTCCCGGCTCTGGCCGCAGCCGACGTAGGGGTTCTCGACCGGGTTGAGGTCGACGGCGAGCCCGTAGGCGTGCATCGACCACGAGCCCGTCCCGGTTCCGCCCGTACAGGGCGACGGGACCGCCTCCCGGCATTCGAACGAGCCGCTCGGGTCACCGTCGCGCGGGCGGCTGCGGACCGGTCCGTAGGCGTCGACGAGCCGCAGGTGGCGGATCGGGAAGTGCAGGCTGTAGAGCTGACCGAAGACGCGGCCGAGGGGACCCGCGGCGCTGCGGTTGACGATGAGGCGCCCGGTGCGGGCTTTGCCGTCGAAGTCCCAGTGCGAGACGGTGAGCACGCGAAGGTCCGACAGCGCGACCGGGCAGCCCGCGTGCCAGGAGCCGCCCGCCTTCAGCTCGGCGCGAACCGGTGCCGACAACGGCGCCGCCGAGGCGTGAAACGACGCCAGCGCCACCAGCACGGCCGGATGTGCGAGGACACCGATCACGGCGCCGTCAAGTCTACGCCGGAGGGGAAGTTCGTTGCCAACACGGTGGGCCGTCCCTAGCCTCGGAGCGTGGGCAATTCGAGGAGCGATCCTGGCCCCGACCTGTACGGCCGCCGTAGCGAGTGCGAGGCGCTTCACCGTCTGGTGGCAAGCGTCCGGGCGGGCCAGAGCCAGGCGCTGCTCCTGCGCGGCGAGCCGGGCGTCGGCAAGACCGCGCTGCTGGACTACGTCGTCACCAGCGCGTCAGGCTGCCGGATCGCGCGGGCGGCGGGCGTCGAGTCCGAGATGGAGCTCGCGTTCGCCGGGCTGCACCAGCTCTGCGCGCCGTTCTCGGATCGGCTCGAGCGCCTTCCCGCCCCTCAGCGTGATGCGCTGGGCACCGCGCTCGGCCTGCGGGCCGGCGATGCTCCGGATCGCTACCTGGTGGCCCTGGCCGTCCTGAGCCTGCTGTCCGATGCGGCCGAGGAACGGTCGCTGATCTGCATCATCGACGACGCCCAATGGCTCGACCGGGCCTCGGCGCAGGCACTCGCCTTCGCGGCGCGCCGTCTGGAGGCCGAGTCGGTCGGCATGGTCTTCGCGGTGCGCGACGGAGCCGGCGACGAGGAGCTGACCGGCCTGACGGAGCTCGTGGTCGGCGGGTTGGCCGACGACGATGCGCGGGCGCTCCTGGACTCGGTGATCACCGGTCCGCTGGACGAGCGGGTGCGCGACCGGATCCTGGCCGAGACGCGCGGCAATCCGCTGGCGCTGCTGGAGCTTCCACACGGCCGGACGCCGGCGGAGCTGGCGGGCGGGTTCGGCCTGCCCGACGCCGCGGCGCTCTCGGGACGCATCGAGGAGAGCTTTCGCCGGCGGCTGACGTCGCTCCCTCCCGACACGCGCCTGCTCCTGCTGGTGGCGGCGGCGGAGCCGGTCGGCGATCCGGTGCTGGTGTGGCGCGCGGCCGGACTGCTCGGCGTCGGGGCCGAGGCCGCGCTCCCTGCGGGCGCCGCCGGGCTCGTCGAGTTCGGCGGGCAGGTGCGGTTCCGCCATCCGCTGGTGCGCTCCGCCGTCTATCAGGCGGCGTCGGCGGGGGAGCGCCAGGGCGTGCACCGCGCCCTCGCGGAGGCCACGGACGCCGACGTCGACCCGGATCGCCGCGCCTGGCACCGCGCGCAGGCGACGCCAGGCCTCGACGAGGAGGTCGCCGCCGAGCTCGAGCGCTCGGCCGGCCGCGCGCAGGGCCGGGGCGGCCTCGCGGCGGCGGCAGCCTTCCACGAGCGGGCCGCCGACCTGACCCCCGACCCGGCGCGCCGGGCGCGGCGCGCGTTGGCGGCGGCGCAGAGCAAGCTCCGGGCCGGTGCGCCCGAGACGGCGCTGAACCTCCTGGCCATGGCGCGGGCAGGACCGCTGGACGAGCTCGACCGGGCGCGCACGGAGCTGCTGCAGGCGCAGATCACGTTCGCGGTGACGCGCGGCCGCGATGCCCCGCCGCTGCTGCTCAAGGCGGCCAAGCGGCTGGAGCCGCTCGACGCCACCCTGGCACGCGAGACCTACCTCGACGCGTTCTCGGCAGCGCTCTCCGCGGGCCGCCTCGTGCACGGCGGCAGCGTGCGCGAGGTCGCCGACGCCGTCCTCGCCGCCGACTGGGGCGGCTCGCGGCGGCGGTCCCCACGCGCCGGCGATCTCCTCATGGACGGGCTCGCCGTGCTGAGCACGCAGGGCTACGCCGCCGGCGCCCCGGCGTTGCGGCGGGCGCTGAGCGCGTTCCGCGACGAGCCGATGTCCGACGACGACGCGCTGCGCTGGCTGTGGCTCGGCTGCCGTGTCGCCCGCGCCCTGTCGGACGACGCGAGCTGGGATGAGCTCTCCGAGCGCCAGCTCCGGCTCGCCCGGCAGGCCGGCGCCCTCTCGCTGCTGCCCAGCGCCGTGAACGAGCGCTTCGGCATCCAGCTCGTCTCGGGCCAGCTCGACGCGGCGACGTCGCTCGTCGCCGAGGCGGACGCGGTCCTCGAGGCGACCGGCAGCCATCTGAATCCTCACAGCGCGATCTGGCTGGCGGTCTGGCGGGGGCGTGAGGCCGAGGCCCTGGCGCTGATCGAGGCCGACCGCAAGGACGTGGTCCGGCGGGGCGAAGGGGTGTGGCTGGCCGACGCCGACTGGAGCACCGCGGTGCTGTACAACGGGGCCGGGCGCTACGAGGATGCGCTGGCCGCCGTCGAGCGGGCGGCCGAGCAGCCCAACGAGCCAGAGCTGTCGACCTGGGCGGCGCCCGAGTTCATCGAGGCAGCGGCCAGGAGCGGGCATGCCGAGCGCGCGGCCGCCCCGCTGGCGCGGTTGAGCGAGATCGCCCGGGCATGCGGTACGGAGTGGGCGCTGGGGGTCGAGGCACGCACGCGCGCCATGCTGGCCGACGGGGACGCGGCCGAGCGCCTTCACCGCGAGGCGATCCAACGGCTCGGTCGCACCCGCGTCCGTGTGGCGCTGGCCCGGGCCCATCTGCTCTACGGCGAATGGCTGCGCCGTCAGAATCGCCGGGTGGACGCGCGCGATCAGCTGCGCACGGCCCACGGGATGCTCGGCGAGATGGGCGCGGAGGGCTTCGCCGAGCGCGCGCGGCGCGAGCTGCAGGCCACGGGCGAGACGGTGCGAAAGCGCACCGCCGGCCTCCTCGACGAGCTGACGCCGCAGGAGGCGCAGATCGCCCGGCTGGCGGGCGAGGGGAGCACGAACGCCGAGATCGGCGCGACGTTGTTCCTCAGCCCGCGCACCGTCGAGTGGCACCTGCGCAAGGTGTTCACGAAGCTCGGCATCAGCTCGCGCAAGGAGCTCCGCGCGGCGCTGCCCCAGGCCGGCCGCGCGGCCGTCCCGGCCTGACGACCCGCGGCGTGCGCGGCACGCGCCCGGGTCCGATCCAGGGGGCCGGACCAGGGGTCACGACGGGCGCGACCGGGGCGATGCGGCGGGATAGTTGCTTCCTGCCCCTTCCCTTCCGACCGAGAGCGCGGCCCGATGCCCATCATGTTGACCGATCATCTGCTCGCCGACGTGCCGGAGCCCTACGGGGGCCTCGGCAACTGGCGGCCGACCACGCCGGTGACCGCGCGGCCGGTGCCGGGCGGCGCGTTCTGGGCCGGCCGGGGCTGGCCCGAGGCGTTCATCCTGGCCGCCACCTCCGAG
>JAWVGD010000181.1:0-5629 GCA_033855515.1 Baekduia sp. | reverse complement strand
GAGCTCGTCGCCCACGCCAAGGGCGCGGCCGACCCCGACGCATGGTTCTCGGTCGGCCTGCTGTCGATCAGCGACGTCCTGGCGGGCGCCCCGCTGGAGCAGGTCATCGGCGAGCTGCCGCTGGCCGGGGACGTCGTCGCCGCGCTCGTGCGTCGCGAGGGCGCCAAGGGCGAGGCGCTGACGGCGGCGATCGCCTGCGAGCGCGCCGAGCTGCCGCGGGCCGACGCCGGGCTCTACCTCGCCGCGTACGCCGACGCGATCGCCTGGGCCGACGCCCACGCGGTCGTGGCCTCCTGAGCGATCAGACCGCCGGAGCGGTCGCGGCGCGGGCCGCGTCGGCCAGCCAGCGCGCCAGCTCGCGCGCGTCGTCCACGACGCCGCCCCAGCGCAGGAACCCGTGGACCATGCCGGCGAAGACGCGCTGCTGCACGGGGATGCCGGCGCCCCGCAGCAGCTCGGCGTAGCGCAGGCCGTCGTCGCGCACGGGGTCGTGGTCGGCGACGGCGATCCACGCCGGCGGCAGCCCGTCGTGGTCGACGGCCCCTAGGACGGCCGCGTCGGCATCGCCCGTCCCCGCGCCGTCGAGGTAGAAGTCCCAGCAGCGCGCCATGTCGGCCTTGGTGAGCATCGGCCCCTCGGCGAAGGCGCGGTAGGCGTCGCTGTCGAGGTCCGGGTCCAGCGCCGGGTAGGCGTACAACTGCGCGCGGACGGGCGGCAGCCCGTCGGTGCGGGCGTGGCGGACGGCGACCGCCGTGAGCTGCCCGCCGGCGCTGTCGCCGCCCACGACGACCCGGGCCGGGTCGATCCCCAGCTGCGCGGCGCCGGCCTCCGACCGCGCCCAGCCGACGACGGCGTCGGCGTCGGCGACCTGCACGGGCCAGCGGAACTCGGGCGCCAGGCGGTACTCGACCAGCAGGACCTTGCAGCCCGAGGCGTTGGCCAGCATCCGGGCGACGCGGTCGAACGTGGGGATGTCGCCCACGTACCAACCGCCGCCGTGCAGCCACACGATCAGGCTCTGCGCGTCGGGCTCGTGCTGCGGGACGTAGAGGGCGCCCGGAAGCCGCGCGGCGCCGCTGGGCACCACAAGCGCCGTGACCGACGCGACCGCCTCGGCGGCGCCGCCGAGGCGCAGGGTGGCGTCGAGGTAGTCGGCGCGCTCGGCCGCGAGGTCCGCCGGGGCGGGCTCGCCGTCGGTGGCGGCCGCCTCCAGCAGCGCCCGCACCTGCGGGTGCAGCCCGGCCAAGGCGTCGTCCATGGGACCGCGCGGGAGGCCTAGGCCTCCGACAGCACCTCGCCGCGACCCGCGAACAGGGCGGTCTCGACGCGCCGCGCGATGTCGCGCCCGGTGAACCCGACCTCGGCGTGCAGGAGCGCGGGCTTGCCGTGGGTCACGTAGCGGTCGGGCAGCCCGATGCGCAGGATCTGTGGGATGGCGACGGCCGCCTCGTTGAGCGCCTCCCAGACGCCGGAGCCGAAGCCGCCGGACAGGACGCCCTCCTCGACGGTGACCAGCAGCTCGTGGTCGGCCGCGAGGCGCGTCATCAGCGGCAGGTCGATCGGCTTGGCGAAGCGCGCGTCGGCGACGGTGACGTCCAGCCCGTTCTCGGCGAGCAGCTCGGCGGCCTCCAGCGCCTTGCCGACCCCGCTGCCGTAGCCGATGAGCGCGACGCGTGCGCCCTCCCGGAGGACCTCGCCTGTGCCGATGGCCACGGGCCGGATGTCGGCATCGCCGGGCAGCGGCACGCCGGCACCCTCGCCCCGCGGGTAGCGCAGCCCCCACGGACCGGGCGTCGTCAGCGCGGTGCGCAGCAGGATCTTCAGCTGCGCCTCGTCGCGCGGCGCCGCGAGCGTGATGTGCGGCAGCGGGCGCAGGTAGGCGATGTCGAACGCGCCGTGGTGCGTCGGGCCGTCGTCGCCGACCAGGCCGGCGCGGTCCATCGCGAACAGGACGTCGAGCTCCTGCAGGCAGACGTCGTGGACGATCTGGTCGAACGCACGCTGCAGGAAGGTCGAGTAGATGGCGCAGACGGGCTTGCGGCCCTCCAGCGCCAGTCCCGCGGCGAACAGGACGGCCTGCTGCTCAGCGATGCCGACGTCGAAGTAGTGTGCGGGCTCGGCCTTCTGGAGCAGGTTGAGGCCGGTGCCGGAGTTCATCGCCGCGGTGATGCCGACGACACGCCGATCACGGCGCACCTCGTCGATCAGCGCCTCGCCGAAGACCTTCGTGTACTGCGGCGGCGGTGCGGGCCTGGCGGCCGCCGCCGAGGACACGGGCTTGGCCACCGTCGGCGCGCGGTTGGTGATGGACTTGGGCTTGGCCGCGTGCCAGTGCTCCATCCCGGCCAGGCCGCCGTCTTCGGCGGGAGTGAACCCCTTGCCCTTGACCGTCGCGGTGTGGACGACGACGGGCCGGCCGGCCTCGAGCGCCGCCCGCAGCGCGGAGCGCAGCGCGCCGACGTCGTGGCCGTCGATGACGCCCATGTACGCCCAGTCGAGCTCCTCCCAGAACAGGCCGGGCGCCCAGAACGACTTGATGGACTCCTTGAGCTGCGGGCCGAGGCGGTCGAACGCCGCGCCGATGCCGCCGGGCAACGTCGTCAGCCTCTCCTCGACGCCCTCGCGGGCGTGCCAGAGCTTCGGGTTGAGCCGCACCCGGTTGAAGTACCGCGACAGCGCGCCGACGTTCGGCGCGATCGACATCCCGTTGTCGTTGAGCACGACGACGATCGGCGTGCCGAGGCCGCCGGCCTGGTGGATCGCCTCGAACGCGACGCCGCCGGTCATGGCGCCGTCGCCGATGACCGCGACGACCTTGCCGGCGTCCAGGTTGCCGGCCAGGCGCATGCCCTCCTTGATCCCGACCGCGTAGCCGATCGAGGTCGAGGCGTGCCCCGCGCCCATGATGTCGTGCTCGGACTCGTGGATGGCGCAGAAGGGCGCGAGCCCCTCGTACTGGCGGATCGTCGCGAGCTCGTCGCGGCGACCGGTGAGGATCTTGTGCGGGTAGGCCTGGTGGCCGACGTCCCAGAGGATCTTGTCCTTGGGCGAGTCCAGCAGCGAGTGCAGCGCCACCGTGACCTCGCACATGCCCAGGTTGGCGCCGAAGTGGCCGCCGATCTCCCCGACCGTGTCGATGATGTGCTCGCGGACCTCCTGGGCGACCTGCTGCAGCTCGACTTCCGTCAGGCCGTGCAGATCCTGCGGGCGGTCGATGCGGTCCAGGAGACGTGGCTCAGAGGTCATGAAGTCCGGGTGAAGATGAAGTCGGTGATCTGCTCGAGCTCGGGCGCGCCGAGCGAGGCGGAGTCCGACAGGGTAGCCCTGGCAGTCGCATGGGAGTCGGCTGCGAGCTTCCTGGCGCCTTCGAGTCCGAACTCGGTCACGTAGGTCCGCTTGCCATGGCGCTCGTCGCTTCCCTGCGGCTTTCCGAGGCCCTCGTCGGTCCCGGTGACGTCGAGGATGTCGTCGACGATCTGGAACAGGACGCCGATCTCACCGGCGAACCGGCGCCAGCGGGCCATCGTCTCCTCGTCCTCCTGGAAGCCGTTGAGCAACAGGACGCAGACCACTGAGGCGCCGATCAGGCGGCCGGTCTTGAGCTCGTGCAGGCGCCGCAGGTCCTCGGGGGTCTCCGACATGCCGGCCACGTCGAGGTACTGCCCGCCAACCATGCCGTCCACTCCGGTGGCCGCGGCCAGCTCACGCGCGGCGGCCAGCACCGACGCCGCCCCGCCCGGCCCGCCGTCCTGCCGGGTCAGCAGGTGGCGGAACGCCTCGGCGTACAGCGCGTCACCGGCCAGGATCGCCACGTCCTCGCCGAACTTGACGTGACACGTCGGCCGCCCGCGGCGCAGGTCGTCGTCGTCCATCGCCGGGAGGTCGTCGTGGATGAGCGAGTACGTGTGGATGAGCTCCAGCGCCGCGGCCAGCGGGAGCACGCGCTCCTGGTCGATGCCGATCGCCCCGGCGGTCGCGAGCGCGAGCACGGGCCGGATGCGCTTGCCTCCGGCCAGCAGGCTGTAGCGCATCGCCTCTTCGAGGCCGTGGGTCCGCGGGGCGCGGCTCGGGAACCGCAGGCTCTCGAGGTAGGCGTCGACGCGCGCGCGGAGATGGTCCGGGTAGGCCACGACGGGGAGACCGCGCCTAGAGCAGCGGGTCCTGGCCAGGCATCGGCTCGGCCGCGGCCTGGCGCGACAGGCGGTCGAGCTCGGCGGAGGCCTGGGAGGCCAGCGACGCGGCGTCCTCGACCAGGGTGGCCGCGGCGTCGGGCGAGACGTCGCCGGAGCGCAGCTGCTCGGCGGCGCGCTCCAGACGGGTCACGAGGGCGTCGAGCTGGGAGGCGGCGTCGTCGGCGGTCACGGCGACCATTCTGCCAAGCGGCGGGGCCGGCGCGATGGGCGCCGCGGGCGGCCGGTCCTACGAGCCGTTGCCGGCGCCGGCGCGCTGCTCGCGCAGCGCGGCGGCGAGGATGCCGTTCAGGAAGCCGGGGGCGTCGGCCCCGCAGAACTCCTTGGCGGTCTCGACGGCCTCGTCGATCGCGCCCTCGGCGGGGATCGGCGTGTCGGCGGGCACCGCGTCGGGATGGACCATCTCGAGCAGCGCCACGCGCATGATCGCCTTCTCCAGCGGCGCGATGCGGTCGATCGACCAGCCCTTGGCGTGGCGCTCGATGATCGCGTCGAGGTCGGGCGTGTAGTCCGAGGCCGCGTAGGCCAGCGCACGCGTGAACTCCGACGCGTTGGGATCGAAGACGTCGTCGAGCTCCCGGGAGGTGACGTCGTGCTGGTAGAGGGCGAACGCGGCGGCGCGGCGTTGGTCGGAGCGTCGGGACATGGGAGCGGCGACGGGTCGCGCGCTCAGACGCGCGACATGTAGTCGCCGGTCTCGGTCTGGATCTTCACGCGGTCGCCGATGTTGACGAACAGCGGGACCTGGATGACCGCTCCGGTCTCCACCGTGGCGGGCTTGTTGCCGCCGCCGGAGGCGGTGTCGCCGCGGAGGCCCGGCTCGGTCTCGGTGACCTCCAGCTCGACCGAGGACGGCAGCTGGATCGAGGACGGCCGGCCGTCCATGAAGACGACGTCGACCTCGTCGCTGGGCTTGGTCCAGCGCAGCGTGCTGGCCAGTCCGGCGGCCGGGACGGCGAGCTGCTCGTAGGACTCGGTGTCCATGAAGTGCGCATCGCTCTCGTCGGCGTACAAGAACTGCATCTTGCGCGCCTCGGTGCGGACGGCGCGGAACTTCTCGCCCGCCCGGAAGGTCTTGTCGATGACGTTGCCGTCCGAGACGCGGCGCAGCTTCGTGCGCACGAAGGCCGGCCCCTTTCCGGGCTTGACGTGCTGGAACTCGACGACCTTGTAGATCGTGCCGTCGACCTCGATGTGGTTGCCGTTCTTGAGCTGGTTGGTGCTGATCAAGTTGGGGGCCTTGGTCGGGGTGCCGGAAGCGGGTGCGCGGGTGCGAGCGCGAAGCTCCATGGTAGGCAGGCGGCGACGCGGGCGTCTGCCGGTCCGGCCCCTCGCCCGTCATGCGCGTCGCGTACCGTCGCCACCGTGGATGCCATCGAGTGCGAGACGCTGTCGCTGCAGGACTGGCTCGCGGTCACCGGCCGCGACCCCTCGGCCTT
>JAWVGD010000180.1:0-4975 GCA_033855515.1 Baekduia sp. | reverse complement strand
CGTGGCGGCGGATCCACGCCAGGTCGTGCTGGCCGAAGGCGGTGCCGGTGACGATCTGGAAGGCGTCCTGGGCCAGCCGCGTGACGGTGAAGTCGCACTCGATGCCGCCGCGGGCGTTCAGCATCTGGGTGTAGGTGATGCGCCCGACGTCGCGCGCGACCACGTTGTCGCACAACGACTCCAGGAACGCCGCGGCGCCCTCCCCCACGACCTCGAGCTTGGCGAACGACGACTCGTCGAACAGCGCGGCCCGCTCGCGGCACGCGCGGTGCTCGGCGCCGATGGCCGGCGACCAGTGCATGCCCGCCCAGCCCCGCGGGCGCAGCGCCTCGTCCCCGTCGGCGGCGTTGGACTCGTACCAGTTGGCCCGCTCCCACCCGGACTTCTCGCCGAAGGCCGCGCCGTGCTCGGCGTGCCAGCCGTAGTTGGACGACACCTTCAGCGGCCGGCCGGCCTGGCGCTCCTCGGCCGGGTAGTGGATGTCGTAGTAGGTCTCGTAGACCTCCTTGGTGCGCGCGAGCGTGTAGGCGGGCGAGCGGTACTGCGGGCCGAAGCGGCGGATGTCCATGTGCCACAGGTCCATCTGCGCCTCGCCGGCGACGATCCACTCGGCCATCACCTTGCCGATCCCGCCCGCGCCGGCCAGCCCGTGCGCGCAGAAGCCGGCCGCGACGAAGAGCCCGTCGACCTCGCTCTCGCCGAGGCAGAACTCGTTGTCGGGGGTGAACGCCTCGGGTCCGTTGATGAGCTTGGTGACCTTGACGTCCTCCATCAGCGGGACGCGGAGCTTGGAGGCCTGCGCGATCTCCTCGAAGCGCGGCCAGTCCTCCTCCAGCAGCCGGCCGTTGAAGTCGGGCGGGATGCGGTCGACGAGGTGGTCGTCCAGCGACCACGGCGCGCAGGCGCGCTCGTAGCCGCCCATCACCAGCCCGCCGCCCTCCTCGCGGAAGTAGATGAGGTGGTCGGGATCGCGGAGCGTCGCGAGGTGCTCCGGACCCTCGCTGCGATCGCGGAACGGCTGCGTGACGAGGTACTCGTGCGCCATCGGGACGATCGGCACGCGCACGCCCGCCAGGCGCCCCAGCTCGGCGGCGTACATCCCGCCGGCGATCACGCACACCTCGCACTCGATGCGGCCCCACTGCGTCTGCACCGCCCGGACGCGCCCGCGGTCGACCTCGATGCCGGTCACGCGCGTGTGCGTGAACAGCTGTGCGCCGCCGTTGCGCGCGCCCTCGGCCAGCGCGTAGGTCAACTGCGAGGGATCGAGGTAGCCGTCGGTCGGCAGGTAGGAGGCCACGCGCACGCCGTCGGTGCTCATGAGCGGGAAGCGCTCCTGGGCCTCCTCGGCGCTCAGGGTCACCAGCGGCAGGCCGAACGTCCGCGCCCACGCGACCTGGCGATGGACCTCCTCCTCCCGCTCGGGCGTGCACGCCAGCCGGATCCCGCCGCACTCGACCCAGCCGCAGTCCAGCGACCGGTACAGGTCGACCGAGTACATCATCATGGTCGTCAGCGAGACCGAGGAGCGCAGCTGGCCGACGAGGCCGGCGGAGTGGAACGTCGAGCCGCTGGTCAGCTCGTCGCGGTCGACCAGGACGACGTCGCGCTCGCCGAGCTGGGCCAGGTGGTAGGCGATCGACGTCCCGCCCACCCCGCCGCCGATGACGACGACGCGCGCACGGTCGGGCAGCTCACGGGGTCGCGGCATCGCGCAGCCAGCTTTCGAATCGGGGGTCGGCGGTGGTCGCCCGCAGGCGCGCCAGGTGGCGGTCGGCGTAGGCCGAGAAGTCGAAGTCCAGGTCGCTGAGCGCGTGCTGCACCACGCCCCAGAGTGCCTCGCGCACGTCCGACATCGCCCGCATGAGCCGCAGCGCCGCGAAGCGCCGGTCGGTGCACGGCGCGTCCCAGTAGGCCTCCAGCAGGCGCCGGTCGTCGGCGTCGGTGAAGCCGTTGTTGATCGACAGGTTGCCCAGGTCGAAGTAGCGGTCGCCCTGGCCCGCGTACTCCCAGTCGACGAGCCAGACGCGGGTGCCGTCACCGAGGATGTTGGCTCCCAGCAGGTCGTCGTGGCACGGGACCGGGGCGTGCTCGGGACCGGTCATGACGCCGGCGATGCGCTCGGCCAGCAGCGCGGCGTCCCACGCCGCCTGGTCGATGCCGGCGCCGTGCTCGCGCGCCAGCGTCAGGTACATCCGCGCGATCCGGGGCAGGTCGAACGTCGTCGCCAGCTGCGGGCCGTGCTCGTGGAAGGCGCGCAGCGCCCGGGCCACCGGGACGAGGCACGGCGGCTCCCGCAGCAGGTGATCCGGAACCGGCACCCCCGCGACGAACGCCGTCACCAGGCACTCGTGCTCGGGCAGGAACGCGAGGACCGCCGGGGCGATGTCCAGCGCGGCGGCCGCGGCGGTGGCGACGTGCTCGGCCGCGCGGTCGATGCCCAGCAGCGCGGTGTCGCGGCCCGCGATCCGCAGCACGACCTCGGTCTCGCCGAAGCACGCCCGGAAGTTGTGGTTGGTGATCCCACCGCCCAGCGGCACAGGCTCGTCGCGCAGCGGTCCGAGTTGCGCCTGCACTGCATCGATGACGACGGCCGGTACCCCCATGGAGCCTCCCTGGCGGCGACCCTAGACCGCTTCAGGGTTTGCGGTCAATGGTGCGATGCGTATACCTTCGCCCGATGACGCTTGAGGAACTGCGCGCAGAGGTCGACGAAGGCCGCATCGACACGGTGCTGCTCTGTCTCACCGACATGCAGGGGAGGCTCCAGGGCAAGCGGATGGACGCGGGCTTCTTCGTCGACGAGGTCGTGGCGCACGGCGCCGAGGCGTGCAACTACCTGCTCGCCGTCGACGTCGAGATGAACACCGTCGAGGGCTACGCGATGTCCTCCTGGGAGCGTGGCTACGGCGACTTCGTCATGTCCCCCGACCTCGGGACGCTGACACGGGTCCCATGGCTGGAGGGCACGGCGCTCTGCCTCGTCGATCTGCAGTGGGAGGACGGCAGCGACGTCGTCGCCTCCCCGCGCCAGATCCTGCGCCGCCAGCTCGCGCGGCTGGCCGAGCGCGGCTGGATCGCCAACGCCGGCTCCGAGCTCGAGTTCCTCCTGTTCGAGGACACCTACGAAGAGGCCTGGGACAAGGGCTATGTCGGCCTCACGCCCGCCAATCGCTACAACGTCGACTACTCGATCCTCGGCACCACGAAGGTCGAGCCGCTGATCCGCGAGATCCGCCGGGCGATGTCCGGCGCGGGGCTGAAGGTGGAGGACTCCAAGGGCGAGTGCAACCTCGGCCAGCACGAGATCAACTTCCACTACGCCGACGCGCTGACGACCGCCGACCAGCACGTGATCTTCAAGAACGGCGCCAAGGAGATCGCCGCCCAGGCGGGCCGGTCGATCAGCTTCATGGCGAAGTTCGACGAGCGCGAGGGCAACTCGTGCCACCTGCACCTGTCGCTGGCCGACGCCGAGTCGGGCGACAACGCCTTCGCCGACGACGACCCGCTGTTTCAGTCCTTCATGGCCGGCGGGCTGGCGGGGCTGCGCGAGATGACGCTCCTGCTCGCGCCGAACGTCAACTCCTACAAGCGGTACGCCGCCGCGTCGTTCGCCCCGACGGCGGTCGCCTGGGGCCCCGACAACCGCACCTGCGCGTTCCGGGTCGTCGGCCACGGCCCCGGAAAGCGCTTCGAGTGCCGCGTGCCCGGCGGCGACGTCAACCCCTACCTGGCGCTGGCGGGCCTGATCGCCGCCGGCCTCAACGGGGTCGAGCAGGGCCTGGAGCTGCCGCCGCCGATCGAGGGCAACGCCTACACCCAGGCCGACGCCGAGCGGGTCCCGACGACGCTCCGCCAGGCCCGCGACCTGTTCGCCGGCAGCGAGCTCGCGCTCGCCGCGCTGGGCGAGGAGGTCGTCGCGCACTACGTCAACATGGCCGACGTCGAGCTGGCGGCATACGATGCGTTCGTCACCGATTGGGAACGCGTGCGGGGCTTCGAGCGCCTGTAGTCCCACATCGGCCCATCGCACCCGTCTGATGACCGCGTCCACCGACCTGCCGTCTTTCGAGACCGTCTTCGCGCCGGTCCGATCCCAGACGGCCTTCGAGGAGACGCTGGAGCGGCTGGGGACGGCGATCAAGCTCGGGCTCCTGGCGCCCGGTGCGCGGCTGCCGGCCGAGCGCGAGCTGTGCACGCGCCTGGCCATCTCGCGCTCCACGCTGCGCCAGGCGCTCACGGCCTTGGCCCAGAGCGGGCACCTGCGCGCCGTGCGCGGCCGCGGCGGCGGCACGTTCGTCGCCCAGCGCCCGCCGCCGGCCGATCCGCCGACGCGCGAGCTGCTCGCCGGCTGGCGCGACGCGTGCGACGTCCGCCTGGGCGTGGAGCTCGGGATCGCGACGCTCGCGGCGACCCGGGCCAACGTGGACGAGCTCAGGCCGCTGGACGAGCTCGTGGCCGTCATGGAGGAGATGACCGAGGACTTCGGCAGCTACCGCCAGGCCGACGTCCGCTTCCACATCGGACTCGCCGACGCGACCCACAGCCCGCGCCTGGTCGCGCTGGCCACAGAAGCCCAGGGCGCGATGACCGACCTGATCTCCTACATCGCCCACCCGCCGGAGATCCTGGCGCACGCCAACACCCAGCACGGGCAGCTGCTCTCGCGGATCCGCGCGCACGACGCCGACGGCGCCGTGCGGGTCATGACCGAGCACCTCCGCGGGACCGAGCACGTCCTCGCGGGCCTGCTGCCCGGGGACTAGGGGAACGCCGGCCCAGAGGGCCGGGTTCCCCTGCGGGTGTCGGCCCAGGGGGCCGAACCCGCGGCCGAGTAGAGACCCACGCTCCCGGGGGAACACTGGCCCAGAGGGCCAGGTTCCCTTGCGGGTGTTCGCCCAGGGGGCCGAAACCCGCGGCGACGCATGCTGCCGAGGGATGGGGAACGCGCCACTCGGTGAGCGCGCGTGCG
>JAWVGD010000179.1:0-7183 GCA_033855515.1 Baekduia sp. | reverse complement strand
CGGTCCAGCGCCTGGGCCTGGGTGATCTGGCCCTTGGACAGCGGGTCGATGGCGTCGTTCTTGACCTTGGTGAAGGTCGGCGCCATCACGAAGATCGTGAGGAAGAGCGCGATGCCGACCAGCACCTGGTTCGGCGGGGCGGTCGGCGTGCCCAGACCCGTGCGGATGAAGCCCAGCACGACGAGGATGCGCGTGAAGCCGGTGACGCAGAACAGCAGGGCCGGCACGAGCGTCACCGCGCCGACGAGGATGAGCAGCTGGACCGCGTTGCCGCCGTCCGCGCTCAGGGTGTTCTGGGTCTGCGCGACGATCATCGGGCCGTCCGCTCGCGCAGGCGCTGCAGGACCTGGCCGATGGTGGCCTTGGCCTTGTCGGCGGGGGTGCCCGGGCCGTCGGCGTCGTCGCCGGAGCCGTTGCCGCCGGCCGACAGGAGGCCGAGCGCGTGCGCCTCGTCCTCGGTGTAGGTGCGGATCGGGACGATGCCGTGCTCGGCGGAGCCGACGAGCACGAGCTCGCGGCCGGCGCGGATGAGGTGCACGGACCGGCCGGGGCCGAGCGGCATGCTCGCCTCGGTGGACAGGCCGAAGCCGACCGACCGCTCGCCGCTGGACGACTTCTTCATCTGGCGCAGCACCCACGTGAGGCCGTAGATCACGGCCACGACGACCGCGAGGCCGACGAAGGTGCGTGCCAGGGAGCCGCCGCTGCCGCCGCCGACGTTGGCGGTCTTGGCTGCGGTGTCGACCGGCAGGTTGAGCGGCGTCTGCTCGCCGTAGGTGTCCTTGGTCGCGGCGAGCACGGTGGCCGGCGCGAGGAGGACGCAGAGGGGTGCGACCGCGAGAGCGGCCGTGAGGGCACGATGTGGCTTCACTTGGAGGGAATCCGGTAGGTCGGGAGGGACGACCAGCCAGACCAAGTGATCGGCGTCTGCGTGGCGGACTTGAGGGGCGTTGCTGGACGACCGTTCTAGTCGTCCGGGGCCGAACCGGCCCCCTCATGCCCTACGCCACTTCGGAGAGCCCGGCGGGGGCGCCCGGCAGCGCCTCGGGCGTGAACGCGACGGGCGCGGCGACGCCCGTGCCGCGCTCGGCGCCCATGACCTCGGTGATGCGCAGGCCGAACTGCTCGTCGATGACGACGACCTCGCCGCGGGCGATGGGCCGCCCGTTGACGAGCAGGTCCACCGGCTTGTCGGCCAGGCGGTCGAGCGTGACGACCGAGCCCTGGCCGAGGCTCATGGTCTCGCCCAGCGACATGTGGGTCCGGCCGACCTCGACGGTCAGCTCGACGGTCACGTCGGTCAGGCGGGTGAGGTCCGCGTCGGGCGCGGGGCCGAGCCCGGCGTCGCCGCCGTCGGCCAGAGGGGTGAATTCCACGTCGGTCATTGGGTCTCCTACTGGATCGCCACGTCGGTGAACAGGACGTCCTCGGTCTGTACGTCGGTCGTCTTCTGGATGGCCTTGAGGATGGCCTTCTGGACCTTGACGCGCGACTTCTCCTTCTGGAGGCGCGCGGCCGGCAGGTCGGTCAGCTGATCGGTGATGATCGCCCGGACCGCGCCCTCCTGGGGCAGCGCGCCGTAGCCGGTGGGCGGCGTCGCCGCCTCGCCGCCGTGGCCGCCGGCGGCGGTCGCGGTGAGGAGGTAGCCCTCCTTGAGCACCAGCGCGGCGCTGAGCTTCGCGTACCGGCCGCCCTTGAGGTTGATCAGGAAGTCCTTCTGCAGGACGTAGACCTCGCCGGCGATCTTCGGCTTGGGCACCGGGGCGGGCTTGGCGAGCACGAACTTGTAGACGCCGCCGAGGACGACGAGCAGGACGGGGATGATGATCTTGATGTTCTTCATGGCGGCAGGGGTCAACCGGGCGTCGCCTGGGACGCGAAGTCGGGCTTGATCGAGGGGACCTTCGAGGAGGAGCCGTCGGCGGACGGCGTGGCGGTCGAGGAGGTGCTGGTGGAGACGACGCGCGGGACGAGGATCTCCACGCGGCGGTTGATGCTGCGGCCGGCCGCCGTCGCGTTGGACGTGATCGGCTGGTAGGCGCCGCGGCCGGCGGCGGTCATCCGCTCGGGCGAGATGCCGTCGGTCTGGAAGGCGCGGAAGATCGACTCGGCGCGGGCGGTGGACAGCGCGAGGTTGTCCTGGAACTGCCCGCTGTGGATCGGCTGCGTGTCGGTGTGGCCCGAGACGATCAGCTCGTGGCCGGTCTGGGCGTTCAGGAGCGCGGCGACCTGCTTGAGCAGCGGGAGCGACTCCGGGCGCGGGGTCGCCGACCCGCTGCCGAACAGCAGGTCGTCGGTCAGCAGCCGGATCAGCAGGCCGCGGTCGGTGATCTCGGTCTTGATCTTGCTGGAGAGGCCCTTGGCCGCCGCGGCGGAGTCGAGCTTCTTCTTCAGAGCCTGGAACTGCGCCTGCTCGGCGGCCTTCGCCGCCTTGGCCGCCTTGCCGATCTTCTTGGTCGACTCGGGCGTCCGGCCGCCCACGTAGGGCTGCAGGTTGGACTCCGGCGCCGACGGCGACGGGTTCACGATGTTCGCCGTCCCGCCCGCGTCCTTGATGGACTTGCCGCCCGGAAGGATCTTGCCCGAGAACGCGTCCTGCAGCGACTTCTGGACCGACTCGAACTTCGACTTGTTGACCGACGAGATCGAGAACAGCACCATGAAGAGCGCCACGAGCAGCGTCATCAGGTCGGCGTACGTGACCAGCCAGCGCTCATCGGGATGATCGCCGTGGTCGTCGCCACGCTTCTTCTTGTGTCCCGCCATGGCGTGCCTGGACCTAGGCGGCCTGGGCGGCGGCGGTGTCGCCGACGGCCTTCAGATCGGGCTTGCCGCCGTTCTCGACCGCGTCGCGATCGGCGGGAGCGAGGTAGCTCAGCAGCTTCTGCTGGACCATGCGCGGGTTGTCGCCGGCCTGGATCGACAGGATGCCCTCGAGGACCATGCTGCGCTCGTCGACTTCCTTCTGCGACAGCATCTGGAGCGTGTAGCAGACGGGCAGGTAGACGACGTTGGCCGAGCCGACGCCGTACAGCGTCGCGATGAACGCGCCGGAGATCGCCGGGCCCAGGGTCGACGGCGCCGACAGGTTGCCGAGCACGTGGATGAGCGAGACGACGGTGCCGAGCACCCCGATGGTCGGGGCCAGACCGCCGGCCTTCTCGAAGATGGAGGAGCCGAGCTTGTGGCGTGCGGCCATCGCGTCGATCTCGGCGTCCAGGATCTCCCGCAGGAGGTCCGGGTCGGTGCCGTCGACGATCAGCTGCATGCCCTTGCGCATGAAGGGGTCCTCGATGGCCTCGATCTCTTCCTCGAGGGCCAGGAGGCCGTCCTTGCGCGCCTTCTCGGCGAAGCCCACCAGCTCCTTGACGCGCTCGCCCAGGTCGGGCTGCGGGCTCATGATGGCCTTCATGTACAGCTTGGGGATCATCATGAACCGCTTCATCCCCACGCCCCCGAAGATCGCGCCGGCGGTGCCGCCGAGGACGAGCAGGAGCGCGTTGATGTTCAGGAGGGCGGTCGGTGGGACGCCCTCCATGATGCCGGCGACGATGATCGCGCCGGCAGCGAGTCCAATTCCGATTGCGGTAGCGGCCTTCATGGGAGATCACTCTGTGTGGTCGGCCGCGGCGCGCCGCTCTTCAGGGCACATGGAGCACGGCGAACACCCCTGTGGGCGGGGCGTCCGGGACCGACCGAGAGCGACGCTGGGTCGTTCAGCCCAGAGCCTTCTCGATCGCGGACAGGACACGATCGACCTGGAAGGGCTTCACGACGAAGTCCTTGGCACCGAGCTTGATCGACTCGAGCACCTTGGACTCCTGGCCCAGGGCCGAGCACATGATCACCTTCGCGCCGGGGTCGACCGCGATGATCTCCCGCAGCGCGGTGAGCCCGTCCTTCTCCGGCATGGTGATGTCCAGCGTCATGACGTCGGGGCGGAGCTCTTGGAAGCGCTGCACCGCCTCGGCACCGTTGGCGGCCTCGCCAACGATCTCGTGGCCGCCGCCGCTCAGGGCGTCGCCGACCATCTTGCGCATGAACGCGGCGTCATCTACGACGAGCACGCGAGCCATCAGACTGCAACCTCCGTGGGGATCGGGTCAGGACTGGGGGAAGCTGTGGAGCCGCCGAGCACCTGCTCGATGCGCACGGCCAGGCTGCCGTCCTCGGTGACGAGGAGGCGCCCGGTGGCGAAGCGCATGCCGTCGGCGTAGAGATCGATCGGGGCGTCGACGTCGCGGTCGAGCTCCACCACGGCGCCGCCCGGAAGCTGGACGACGCGCCCCGAGGACATCCGGGTGCGCCCGAGCTCGGCCCAGAGGCGGATGGTGACGTCGCGCAGCGCGTCGCCCAGCGGGGCGTCGTCGTGGCTCTCGGTCAGCTCGTCCAGGGCGCGGGTCATCCGCACGATGAACGCGTTGGGGACGAGCTGGACCAGCAGGCACGGCGCCCCGCAGAAGGTGAACGTCACCGCGGTCGCGTGGCCGGGATGCTCCCAGCCCTGGCCGCCGGCCTCCATCGAGGTCAGGTGGCGCACGTCGGGCGGCGCGATCTCGACCTCTTCGTCGAGCACCTTGCTGGTGGCCATCGCGGCGGCCGACATCATCTGGTTCATCGCCTCGCCGACGGCGGAGAACTCGAGCTCGGAGAGCTCGCCTCCGGCATCGACGCTCATCGGGTCGGCGCCCATCATGGCCGCGGCCAGGCGACGCGCGCCCTCGATGCCGATGACCATGACGTTGCCGCCGGTGACGCCGTCGATGTAGGAGACGTCGGCCGCGATCGCGGGCCACATGGCGTCCGAGAACGGCGACTCCTCCGGCGGGACGACCCGGACCGAGCCCGGGGCGACGCCGTCGGCGGAGAACATCTGGAGGACGCCCTGGACGGCCTCCGACGTGGAGGAGCCCAGGCGCAGGAGCGCCTGCTCGGCGTTCATCGCGACGCCCCCGTGACCAGCCGGCTGCTCATGGTCCGGTAGTCGGCACCCAGGGTGCGAACTTCATGGCGGGCGGTCACTGGTCGAGCTCCACCGGCGCCACGATCTGGACCGCGCGCCGGTTGCCGCTGCGCCCGGCCTTGGCCCGGTGCACGGGCGTGCGGTCGGCGAACAGCGTGACCTCGGCGCCGGCCTCGGCGTCGAGCGTCACGACGTCGCCCGGCTTGAGCGCCAGGACCTCGTCGAGCGTCAGGTACGTGTCGGCCACCTCGGCGCGCAGCGAGACGTCCACGAGGCTCAGGCCGTGGTTGACGGCCCGGGCGACGCGGTCGTCACGCGTGGGCGCCTCCTCGTCGTGGCGCGAGAACGCCGAGGCGACGGGGGCGATGGCGGCGTAGGGGACGAGCAGGGTCATCGTCGAGGCGAGGCCGTCGAGGCGGGCCTCGAGCGTCAGGGCCAGCGTCGGCTCCGAGCCGGCGGCGACCTGGACGGTCTCGACCTGCGTGTCGACCATCGCGATGCCGAGCGTCATCTCCGAGACGTCGAACCACACCGCGGACAGCGCCTCGACGATCGTGCTGAACAGGCGGTGCACGACCATCAGGTCGATGTCGGTCAGCTCGCGGTCGCGCGAGGCCGTCTCGGGGCGCCCGCCGAGCATGCGCTCCAGGGCGATGAGGACGACCGGCAGCTCGGCGGTGAGCAGCATCCGGGCCTCGTGCGGCGCCGTGTCGATCTGGATCAGGACCGAGTGGTCGGGGACGAGCTGGAAGGCGTTGGCCCACGTGAACTGGCCGACGTCGATGACCTCGAGCTCGATCGCCGTGCGGTGCTCGGCCACCAGGCGGGTCGCGGCGCGCTCGGTGAACGTGTCCATGGCGCGGCGGATCCGCCGCTCCTGATCGGTCGAGAACTTCGTCGGCCGGGTGAAGTCGACCGTGCGCAGCCAGCGGGCGCGGCGGCCCGGGCGCTCCTCGGACTCGACGGGCATGTTCCCCTCGCTCGCGCGGGCGAAGAGCTTCTCGATCTCGTTGGCGTCGAGGAAGCCGCTCATGCGAACACCGCCCTTCCGGCGAGCGCCGACCCGAGGAGCTGCTCTTCTTGGCCGCCGGCCTCGCGGACGGTGATGGCGAGGTCGCTGTTGACGCGGATGCGCAGGGTGCGGCCCTTGCCGCCGCCGGTGGCGGTCGCGCGGACGGGCACGCGGGCGACCGCGAGCAGGCGCGTGACGGCGTGGGCGTTGCGCGCGCCGATGTCCTGACCGCTGCCACCGAACTGGAACATCGCGGCGCCGCCGGCGAGGCAGGCCTCCAGGCGGGTGCGGCCGGCGCCGTGGGCGAGCGCGAGGTCGATCAGCGCCGGCACGGCGAGATCGGCGAACTTGTGCGGCTGTGGCGGGTCGGGCTGCGAGGACTCGGGGAGCATGACGTGGGCGAGGGCGGCGACGCCCCTGCCGCGGTCGACGAGCGCGAGCCCGATGCACGAGCCCAGCCCGATGCACGCCAGGACATCCCCGGGCGTGTTGGAGGCGGACGCCTCGCCCATGCGGACGACGGTCTCCATTGCTAGACCCCCAGCCGCTCCAGGAGCTGCCGGATGCCGCCGTCGTTCGGAAGCAGCAGGAAGGACAGGGAGCACGCCTCCTCCTCGACGAGCAGCGAGGAGTCGAGGACCAGCGCCTCTTCGACGTCGTCGCCCCGGCCCAGGAGCACCGACTGCAGGATCGAGCCGAGCATGTCCTCGACGACCTGCGGCGGGGCGGGCTCCATCTCCATGCCGACCATCTGCGCGAGCACGTTGATGTAGTTGGTGCCGAGGATGTTGCCGACCTCGCCCAGCATGGAGTGGCCGTCCGGGGTCCCCGGCTCGATGCCGTAGATCCCGCACATGGTCCGTGCGTCGTTCTCGGGGAACAGCAGGACGACGACGGCGTCCATGTCGCCGAAGATCGGCACGACGACGCCGAAGCGCAGGTCGTCGGGCGTGCCGGCGATGGCGACGGCGTCGGCGAGCGGGAGCGCCGCGGCGGTCGGGACCGAGATGTCGACGGACTTCCCGAGCATCGCGCCCAGGGCCGTGCCGGCATTGCCGGACCCGATGTTGGCCAGCTCGCGCAGGGCGTCGAGCTGCATGTCGGTGAACGAGTTCATGGGTTCCTTGTGGGGCGCGGTTCAGACGGCGGCCAGGGCGGCGGGCGCAGGGGTTGCGCGGACCACGTTGGGCAGGGTGAGGGCGTCGCAG
>JAWVGD010000178.1:0-6634 GCA_033855515.1 Baekduia sp. | reverse complement strand
CCCGAGGCCTACACCTATGACCATCTCGCCGGCGACCTGATCGCCGTCATGGACGCGGCGGGGATCGAGCGGGCGGTCCTGGCGGGCGCGTCGATGGGCGCGCACACCGCGGTGCGGGTCGCGCTCGAGCATCCCGCGCGCGTGTCGGCCCTGGCGATCATCACGCCCGCCTACGACCCGGAGGACTGGCCCGGGGACCTCGTGCGCTGGGACGCCCTCAGCGATGGGCTGCGGACCGGTGGCGTCGACGGGTTCGTGGAGGCCTACGGGGAGGAGCGGGTGCCGGAGGCGTGGCGGGAGAACCTGGCGAAGGTGCTGCGCCAGCGGCTGAGCGCGCACGAGCATCCCGAGGCGGTGGCCGACGCCCTGCGCGCGGTGCCGCGGTCGCGGCCGTTCGCGTCCCGCGGCGAGCTGTCGTCGATCGCCGTGCCGACCGTCGTCGTCGCCGATCGCGACGCCGTCGACCCGGGGCATCCGCTGGCCGTGGGCGAGTTGTACGCCTCGCTGATCCCCGGCGCGTCGCTCGTCGTCGAGGAGGAGGGCAAGAGCCCGATCGCCTGGCAGGGCGGCCAGCTCTCCAAGGTCATCGCCGGCGTGGCCGGAGCGGCGCAGCAGCGGTCGTGAAGCGCCTGGCGTTGCGGCTGGCCGGGATCGTCGTCGTCATCCTCGCGGCGACCTCGTTCGCGTGGTGGATCCTGCACCTGCTGCGGCCCAACCTCTTCCCGGCGGAGTCGGGCGGGCTGATCGGGCGCTACGGCCACTTCCTGGACCGCGCGTTCCTGCACTTCGACTTCGGCGACTCGAACTCGGGAAGCCGGCGCCCCGTGGCCGACCTCGTCCGCGAGGGCGCGCCGGCCGACGTCAGCGTCCTCGCCGGGGGCCTGGTCTTCGGGCTGGTCGCCGGCGTGGCCGGCGGGGTCGCGTGCGCGCGCCGGCCGCGGGGCGCGGTGTCGCGGGCGCTTCAAGGTGTAGGACTGGTGGGGATGTGCACGCCGGTGTACGTCGTCGGGCTCATGTCGCTGCTGCTCTTCGGCGCCGAGATCGGGCGCGTGCAGCCGCTGGGGCTCGGGATCCCGTTGCGCTACGTGCCGTTCGGGGACTCGGCGACGGGCTGGCTCGGAGCGCTGGTCGCCCCGTGGATCGTGCTCGGCCTGCCGCTGGCGGGGATGTGCCTGCGGGTGATGCAGGGCCAGATGATCGAGGTGGCCGGCGAGGAGTACGTCGACGTCGCGCGCGCCAAGGGCCTGTCGGAGGCGAGGATCCGCCGGCGCCACATGCTGCCCCCGGCGCTGGCGCCCACGCTGATGCTCGCGGGGTCCTCGACGCCGCTGCTGCTGACCAACGTCGTGCTCGTCGAGAAGGTCTTCAGCATTCCGGGCGTGTTCCGCGATCTCTCGCAGGCCTACGGCGGCGCCAACATCCCGCTGATCCTCGGGATGACCGCGGTCGGCGCCGCGTTCATCGGCGTCACGACGCTCCTGTTCGACCTGGCGCTGACCTGGCTGGACCCGCGGATCCGGGCGGGGGAGACGGCGCGCTGAGGACGACGGCGACCGCCGCGCGCGTCGTAGGGTTGCAGGACCTCATGAGCCCCGCACCGCCCACCGCCGGGTACTCCGGCACCCCGCTGGTCAAGAAGCTCGGCCTCCGGCCCGGGATGCGCGTGGCGTTCCTCGAGGCGCCCGACGGCTTCGAGGGCACGCTCGGCGCGCTGCCCGAGGGCGTCGTGGCCGGCACCCGGCTCGGCGGCCACAAGGAGCTCGTCGTCGTGTTCGTCACCGCCCGGGCCGCGCTGGCCCGCCGGGTCGGGGCGCTCAAGCGGGCGGTCGCGCCGGACGGCATGGTCTGGGTGGCGTGGCCCAAGCGCGCGTCGGGGGTCGCGACCGACGTCACCGAGGACGTCATCCGCGACGTCGTGCTGCCGACCGGCCTGGTCGACGTCAAGGTCTGCGCGATCGACGACACGTGGTCGGGCCTGAAGCTCGTGCTGCGCAAGGCGCTGCGATGACCGACGCGGTGTTCACCTTCGACGGCGACGCGTTCGTGCCCTCGGTCCACGCGCGCGGGCCGTGGGACGCGCAGGCCATGCACGGCGGCGCGCCGACGGCGCTGCTCGCTCGCGCCATCGAGTGCCTCGAGACGCCGGTGCCGATGCGCTGCGTGCGGCTCGCGGTGGAGTTCGCCAGCGCCGTGCCGCTGGCGCCGGTCGTGGCGACCGCCCGGATCACGCGCGGTGGCCGGCGGCTGGCGCTGGTCGAAGCCGAGCTGACGACCGCCGACGGCACGGTCGTCCTGCGCGCACGCGGCACGCTGCTGCGCATCGGGGACGTCGAGCTGCCCAGCACGGCGACCGTGCCCGACGCGATCCCCGGTCCCGAGGCCGGCCGCGTCGCCCGGTGGGCCGGCGGCGACGAGACGGCGGGCTTCCACCTGACCGCCGTCGAGCTGCGGTTCGTGCGCGGCGACTGGGGCCGCGGGCCGGCGCTCGGCTGGTTTCGCCTGGCGATGCCGCTGGTCGCGGGGGAGACGCCCACGCCGCTGCAGCGCACCGTGGCGTTCGCCGACTTCGGCAACGGCCTCAGCCGCACGCTGGACTTCACCACGCACCTGTTCGTCAACACCGACCTGACGGTCCATCTGCATCGCGAGCCGGTCGGCGAGTGGGTCGCGCTGGACGCCCGGACCGATCTGGATCCGACGGGCGCCGGGCAGGCGACGTCGATCCTCCGCGACGGCCACGGGCGCCTGGGCGTGGCGGCGCAGTCGCTGTTCGTCGACGCCCGCTGAGCGTCGTCAGCGCGAGACGCGCAGCTTGGCGGCCTTGAAGCGCCGCGCGCGCTTGATCGCCTTCTTGGGCGCGTCGACCACGTAGGTGCGTGGACCGGTCCGCTCGGCGAGGCCGGCGGACGCCAGCCGCCTGGCCACCACGGGGCACTTGCGGCACCGCGGGTCGCTCTTGCAGCAGCGCTTCTTGACCTTCAACGCGTGCGGGCCGGCCATCCGCGTGCGAGGCTAGCGTCTGCCCTGGTGCCTCCGCTCCCGCTTCCCGATCCGCCGCTGGCCGACGACGTGCTGCGCCTGCGCCCACCCGCCCCGGCGGACGTGCCCGCGATCACCGAGGCGTGCCAGGATCCGGAGATCCAGCGGTTCACGTTCGTGCCGTCGCCCTACACCGAGGCCCACGCCGCGGGCTGGGTCGCCGACGCCGCCCCGGCGCGCGCCCGCGGCGAGGCCTTGGAGTTCGTCATCGCCGACGCGCCGACCGACGTGCTGCTGGGCACGATCGCCGTGCAGCGACGGGTCCCGGTGCACCGGACGGCCGAGATCGGGTACTGGGTCGCGCCGGCGGCCCGCGGGCGGGGCACGGCCGCCCGCGCCTTGGCGCTCCTCGCGCCGTGGGCGCTGCGCTCGCTGGGCCTGGCGCGCGTGACCTGCGAGATCGACGTCGACAACGACGCAAGCCAGCGGGTCGCCGAGGCCGCCGGGTTCACCCGCGAGGGCGTCCTGCGTTCCGCCATCGAGATGAAGGGCCGGCGCTGGACGCTGGCCATCCACTCACTGATCGCCGAGGACCTCGCATGACCGGCGTGGGCGCCGGCGCCGTCGCCACGGCCCCGGCCCGCCGGCCCGAGCCGGCGGCGCCCGAGCAGCGCGTCACGGCGCTGGAGCTCTTCTTCGACCTCGTCTTCGTCTTCGCGATCACGCAGGTCACGGGCTACATCTCGGCCGACCCGACCTGGACGCGGTTGCTCGAGGGCCTCGCGGTCCTCACGGTCTTGTGGTGGGCCTGGTGCTGCTACGCCTGGCTGGGCAACACCGCGGCCTCCGACGAGGGCCTGTTCCGCGTGGTGCTGCTCGCCGCGATGGCCGCCATGCTCATCGCCGCCGTGGCGGTCCCGCACGCCTTCGGCTCCGACGCGCTGGCGTTCGGGATCGCCTACGCCGTCGTCCGCGTCCTGCACCTCGGCGCCTACCTGGTGATGGCGCGCGGAAACCCGACGCTGGGGCTCGCGGTGCGAGGGATGGCGCGAGCGATGGTCCCGGTCAGCGTGCTGCTCGTCGTCGCCGGTCTCGTCGACGGCCCGGCCCGGACCGCCTGCTGGATCGCGGCGGTGACGATCGACCTCGGCGGTCTGTTGGTCTTCGGGGTGGAGGGGTGGCGGGTGCAGGCCGGGCACTTCGCCGAGCGCTACGGGTTGATCATCATCATCGCCCTGGGGGAGTCGATCGTGTCGCTCGGCGTCGGCGCCGAGGGCCGGCCCCTGGACGCGGGCGTCATCGCCGGCGTCCTGCTGGGCGTCACCGTGGCCGGGGCCTTGTGGTGGGTCTACTTCGACGTGGTCGCCCTGGTCGCCGAGCGGCGCTTCCGCGCCGCAGACGGCCACGAGCAGGTGCTGATCGCGCGCGACTCCTACACCTACCTGCACCTGCCGATGGTCGCCGGGATCATCCTGTTCGCGCTCGGAGCCAAGAAGACGATCGCCCACGAGGCCGATCCGCTGCAGGCGGTCCCGGCGCTGGGGCTCTGCGGCGGCGTCGCGCTGTACCTTCTCGCGCTCGTGGCCTTCCGGTGGCGCAACGTCCACAGCCTCAACCGCCAGCGGCTGGGGACCGCGATCGTGCTCCTCGCGCTGATCCCGGTCTCGACCCGCATCGACGCGCTGCCGGCGCTGGCCGTCGTGGCGGCGCTGAGCGTCGCGCTCGTGGCCTACGAGTTCGTCCACTTCCATGAGGCGCGCGACCGCCTGCGCCACCGCATCCCGTGAGCGCCGGCCCCCGCCCGCGGCCCCCGCGCCTGGGCCGCCTGCCCGAGCAGTACTTCACCCAGATCCTCGCCGCCGCCGCCCGGGCCCGTGCGCAGCCGGGCCCGCGCTTCCTGGACCTCGGCCGGGGCAACCCGGACCTGCCGCCGCCCGCGCACGCCATCGAGGCGCTGCGCGCCGCCGCGCTGGACACGGCGACGCCGGCCGTGCACGGCTACCCGCCGTTCGACGGCCACGCCGACCTGCGGGCCGCCATCGCGGAGCGCTACGCCGCCGACCACGGCGTCACGCTCGACCCCGACCGCGAGGTCGCCGTCATCCCGGGGACCAAGACGGGGATCATGCTCGCCTGCCTGGCCACGGCCGACGACGGCGACACGATCCTGCTGCCCGATCCCGGCTACCCCGACTACCGCTCGGGGGCGGCGCTGGCCGGCGCCCGGGTCGCTCCGCTGCGCCTGCACGCCTCGGCGGGCTTCCAGCCCGACTTCGACGCGGCCGCCGCGGCCACGCCCGACCCGGCGCTGGCCGTCCTGAACTTCCCCTCCAACCCGACCGCCGCGCTCGCGGCGCCGGGCACCTTCGAGCGCGCCGTGGCGTTCGCCCACGAGCGCGGCGCCTGGCTCGTGCATGACCTCGCCTACGGCTTCCTCGCGTACGACGGGCGGCGCGCCCGCAGCATCCTGGAGGCCGACGGCGCCCGCGACGTGGCGCTCGAGCTGTGGTCGCCGAGCAAGATCTACGGGATGGCGGGGTGGAGGATCGGCTTCGCGGTCGGGGCGCCCGAGCTGATCGCGCGGATCCAGCTGCTGCTGGACCATCTCGCCGCCGGGGTCTGGACCGGCCTGCAGCGCGGCCTGGCCGCCGCACTGCGCTCCGACCAGTCCGACGTCGCCGAGCGCCGCGAGGTGTACCGCCGACGCCGCGATCGCCTGGTCGGCGCGCTGAGCGCCGCGGGCGCCCCGCCCGCACCGGCCGACGGCTCGTTCTTCGTGTGGTGGCGGCTCCCGCCCGGTCTGACGGCCCAGGCGCTGGTCGAGCGGGCTCGCGTCGGCGTCGCGCCTGGGGAGGGGTTCGGCGAGGCCGGAGCCGGGTGGGCGCGGCTGTCGCTGGCGGTCGCCGACGCCGACCTGGACGAGGCCGCAGAGCGCATCGTCTCGGCCCTCGAAGCGTGACGATCACGGCCTGTCGACACATACGGGGCCCCATCGCGTTAGATTCGGGTGCATGGCTGAGGCCACCCTCCTCGTGGTCGACGACGACGCGGGCTTCCGGGCCTACGTACGCGCGGCTCTGGAAGGTCCGCAGTACGAGATCGTCGAGGCCGGCAGCGGCCCGGAGGCCATCGTCGTCGCCCTCCGCGAGCGCCCCCAGGTGATCCTCCTGGACTGGCGGATGCCGGGTCAGAGCGGCATCACGACCTGCCGCCAGCTGCGCGCCGAGCCCGACCTGGCCGGCACGCGGATCGCGATGATCACCGGGCTGGACGACGAGCGCGACCGGACCCTGGCGCGGCACGCCGGCGCCGACGCGTTCCTGGTCAAGGACCCCGATCCCGACGCGCTCGCGTCCCAGGTCCGGCGGCTGCTGAGCGGAGACGGCGCCCGCGCCACCGGCTGACGCCTCCTGGCCCGTGGTCCGGGTCCGGGTGCACCCGGGTTCGGGCATGGTTTGACTCCGTGCAGCGGTGGGCAACTGTGGCGCCGCTCTCGTAGTTCCACGTCTTTCCCAGGAGGTCCAACCTTGCGGATCGCACCGATCCTCTGCGCGCTCGGCGCCGTCGGCGCTGCCAGCGCCGTCGGCGGCGTCGTGGCCACCGGCTCGCCGGCCCAGAGCGGGGACGCGCGCACCTTCGTCGTCCTGCTCGACCC
>JAWVGD010000177.1:0-9477 GCA_033855515.1 Baekduia sp. | reverse complement strand
CGAGACCCTGCGGGGACTCGACGGCGTGCACACCGATCCGCGCCATCGCCATGCGGTCCGTGCCTGGCGGAACGACGACGGACGCCGTCTGACGCGTCCGCTCGACGACGCCGAGCTGACCATGACCCTGACGCGCGCCGGGGCGACGCAGACGCGCCGGATCCACGGCGACGCCCAGACCGACCTGGTGCCGCCGGGCGTCGACAAGGGCGCCGGGGTCCGGGCCCTCGCCGCGCTGCTGGGCTCCGGGGGTGAGGCCGCGCCGGTGGTGCTCGCCGTGGGCGACGGGCTCCCCGACGTGCCGGTCCTGGACCTGGCCGCACGCCCCTACGCTCCGGCCCACGCCGGCCGCGCCGTGCGGCGCCATGCGCGGACGACGCGACGGCCGTACACGGCCGGCGTCGCCGAGGCCGTCGGAGCGCTGCTCGGCCATGCCCCCGGCACCTGCCCGCGCTGCCGCATCCCGGAGGCGACGAGCGGCCGCAGCCTGATGCTCGCGCTCCTCGCGCTCCGTGAGGCGGGCCTCCGGGGGCTTCCGCGCCGTGCCCTGCGGGTGACGCGCCCATGATGCGCGGCGAGTCACCGGTCAGCGGCCGGGTCCTGCACCGCGCGGTCCGCGCCCAGCTCGCCACGCCGCTGCTGCGCGACGGCTACGCGCTGGTGCTCAACTCCGGGCTCACGGCGGCGATGGGCATCGCCTACTGGCTGCTCGCCGCCCACGCGTACTCGGCGCAGACCGTCGGCATCGACTCGGCGGCGATCGCGGCGATGATGTTCCTCGCCGGGGTCGCGCAGCTGAACCTCATGAGCGCGACCCTCCGGTTCGTCCCGGTCGCCGCGGCCCAGGCGCGCAGGCTCATCCTCTCGTGGTACGCCATCGCCGCCGGGCTGGCCGCGATCGCCGGTCTCGTCTTCGTGGTCGGAGTGCCGCTGTGGGCGCCGGCGCTGGGCGTCCTGCGCGACCCGGCGTTCGCGCTGTGGTTCGTCGTCGCCACGATGGCGTGGGGCATCTTCAACCTGCAGGACAACGTCCTCACCGCGCTGGGCCGCGCGGTGCTCGTCCCCGTCGAGAACCAGGTGTTCTCGACGGCGAAGATCGTCCTGCTGCTGGCGTTCGCGACGGCCTCGCCCCACTACGGCATCTTCGCGTCGTGGACCGCGGCACTGGTGTTCTCGGTGCTCCCGGTCAACGCGCTGGTCTTCCGCCGGCTGCTGCCCGCGCACGCCCGCGACCACGGCCCGCACGTGCATCCGCCCTCCCGGCGGGACGTCACGCGGTTCGTCGCCGCCGACTACGTCGCGTCACTCTGCTGGCTGGCCGCCACGTTCCTCATGCCCGTGCTCGTCCTCGCGCTCGAGGGGCCGACGGCCAACGCCTGGTTCTCGCTGGCGTGGATGGTGGCGTGGCCGCTGTTCGGCATCAGCATCAACACCGGCGCGGCGCTCGTCGTGGCCGGCGCACGCGACGAGGCGCGCCTGGCCCAGTACGTGCGCGAGGTGCGCCGGCAGACGCTGCGCCTCGTGGCGCCGCTGGCGCTGCTCCTGGCGCTCGGGGCGCCGCTCGCCCTGCGGCTGTTCGGCCGCGAGTACGCCGCCGGGGCCACCGACACGCTGCGACTCCTCAGCCTCGCCGCGATCCCCAACGTGGTCGTGGCACTCGGCGTCAGCGCCCGCCGGGTCGCCCGGCGCATGCGCGCGGTCGTCGGCATCGTCGCCGGGCAGTGCGGCCTCGTCATGGCGATCAGCCTGCTCCTGCTGCCCCGCGACGGCGTCGCCGGCGTCGGCGTCGCCTGGCTGGTGGCCAGCACGGCGGTCGCCGCCGCGGTGCTCCTCGCCGACCGCAGGCCCGTCACCGCCCCGATCGGCCTCCTCCGCGACGCCGCCGCGGACCTGGGTGTGCTCGGCGTCCTGCGCTGGGTGCGCGCGGCCGTGCCCAGCCGCCGCCGCAACCGGCACGCCGCCGCGCTGGCGCCGGCCGTCCTGGCCGGCACCCCCTGGGTCCCGCTCCGGTCTCTGCGCACGGTCTCCGACATGGCCGTGCTCATGGCCGGGCCGGCGGGCGGCAGCGCCTGCGTGGTCGTCAAGTGCGCGACGTCGCCGGCGGCGGCGCGCAGCCTCACGGCGGAGTCCCAGACGCTGACGGCGCTCTGGGCCGACCCGCGGCTGGAGCACTGGCGAGCCCTTGTCCCGGCCTTGCTGGCCAGCGGCGAGCACGGCGGTGCGGCCTACGTGGTCGAGCAGCTGCTGCCGGGTCGCGCCGCGGCACGCAATGGATCGTCGTCCGCCGCCACGCCCTCACTGATCTGTGATGCTGCGCATGCCATCGGCGGCCTGCACCGCGCCACCGCCACCGAGGTGCGCATCGACGACGATCTTCTCGGCCGGTGGATCGACGAGCCGCTGCGGGTGCTGAGCGGCGACGGCCCACAGCCGCGCACGATGCCGGACGCCGCCGTCGGCGCGCTGGGCGCAGAGCTGCGCGCGGCGCTGCGCGACACGCCGGCCGCGGTGAGCTGGGTGCACGGCGACTACGTCCCGCAGAACATCCTCTCGGCCGCGCGCGGAGGTCCCGTCACGGGGATCGTCGACTGGGAGCTCGCGCGGCCGGGCGCGCTGCCGCTGCTCGACGTCGTGATGCTCCTGCTCGCGGCGCGCATGCACGCCACGCGCCGGGAGCTGGGCCGCGTCGTGTGCGACTGGCTGGCGGGCGCGCGCTGGACGCCGTTCGAGCAGCGCCTGGTGCTCGACGCCGTCGATGACCTGCCGGGACCACCGGTCGACGAGCGCGCGCTCGTCCTGCTCGTGTGGCTGCATCACGTGGCCGGCACCATCACCAGGGCGCCGGGGTACGCCGGCCACGGGCTGTGGCGCCGTGGCAACGTCGATCCGATCGCCCGGGCGGTGGCGCACGCCCGATGACGACCCCGGCCGTCTCCGTCGTGCTGTGCACCTATACCGAGCGGCGCTGGGCCGACTTGCTCGCGGCCGTGCGCAGCGTCCGCGAGCAACGCGTCGGGCCGCCGGTGGAGATCGTCGTCGCCGTCGACCACGACGAGCCGCTCCTGGCGCGGGTCCGCCGCGAGGCGAGCGACGTCGTCGCGGTCGGCAACCCCGGCCCGCGCGGGCTGTCGGCGACGCGCAACGCGGGCGTCGCGGCCGCGCGGGGCGACATCGTCGCCTTCATGGACGACGACTGCGCGGCCGCCCCGGACTGGCTCCAGCGGCTGCTCGCCCACTACCGCCGGCCCGACGTGGCCGGCGTGGGAGGCGCCGCCGTGCCGCGCTGGGACGCGGGACGTCCGCGGTGGTTCCCCGAGGAGTTCGACTGGGTGGTCGGCTGCAGCTACCGCGGGCTGCCGGCCCAGCCGGCGCCGGTGCGGAACTTCATCGGCGCGAACATGTCGTTCCGGCGCGACGCGCTCGCCGCGGCGGGCGGCTTCCGCGACGGCCTCGGCCGCGTCGGAGGGCGCCCCCGAGGGTGCGAGGAGACCGAGCTGTGCCTGCGGCTCAGCGCCCGGCGCCCCGGCGCGCGGCTCGTCTACGAGCCGGGAGCGGTCGTGCGGCATCGTGTGCCGGCCGACCGCGGAACCTGGCGGTACTTCGTCGCGCGCTGCTGGGCCGAAGGCGGCTCGAAGGCGCTGGTGGCGCGGCTGGCCGGACGGACGCGCGCGCTCGCCTCCGAGCGCCGGCACGTCCGGCACACGCTTCCCGCGGGAGCCCGGGCCGGGATCCGGACCGCGCTCGCCGGCGATCCCGGCGGCGGGGCCCGCGCCGCGGCGATCCTCGCGGGTCTGGCCATCACGACGCTCGGCTACGCGCGCGGAGCAGTCGCCGGCGTGCGCACGCGCCCCGTGCGCGGCGCATCCGTGCGACCCTAAAACGCAGGGATCGGCGCCTCGTTCACGGCGGGCCTGGCCGGTTCGCTGCCGTGTTGGGAATCGGTGAAGGCGCCCATCCACAATGCTGATACCCGAGGCCCAGGCATCGGCAACCGCCGCCTTCCGGCGGTCCCCGACCGCCGTTAGCTTGCCAACAGGTTCAAGGCGGGACCCGGGTCGCACAGCCAGACACGGCGAGAAGGAGGCAGCGGTGAGCACCATCCCGCACCTGCCTGCGCGGGCCCGTCAGCCCGCTGCAGGCGAGGAAGACGCGCGTCCGCAGGGCCGCGACCGGGTATCTGGGGACGGCTCGCCGATGGTCTCCGTCGTGATCCCGACCCGCGACGAAGCCGGCAACATCGCCTGGGTCCTGAACCGGCTCCCGCCGATCGTCGACGAGGTCGTCATCGTGGACGGGCTCTCGACGGACGAGACGACCGCCGTGGCACGCGCAGCGCGACCGGACGTGGTCGTCGTGCTGGAGCGGCGCCCGGGCAAGGGCGCGGCGCTCCAAGCGGGGTTCGCCGCGGCGAGGGGCGAGATCATCGTCATGCTCGACGCCGACTGCAGCATGGACCCGGCCGAGGTCACCGGCCTCGTCGGACGCCTGCGCCCCGGCGTCGGCCTGGTCAAGGGCTCGCGCTTCATGCGCGCTCCCGGCGCGGGGACCACCGACATGACGCCGCTGCGGCGCCTGGGCAACGGCTCGCTGCTGCGGCTCGTCAACCACCTCAACGGCGTCGCCCTCACCGACCTCTGCTACGGCCTCTGCGCCTTCCGCCGCTCCGACCTCGCGGACCTGTCCATCGACGCCGAGGGCTTCGAGGTCGAGACCCAGATCGTCCTGCACGCCCTGCGCGCCCACATGTCGATCGAGGAGGTGCCGTCCTACGAGGCACCGCGCCACGACGGCGCATCGAAGCTGCACCCATGCCGGGACGGCATCCGCGTGCTGCGCACCGTCGCCCGCGAGCGGCGGGCCGTGCACCGGCGGGCGACGCAGCCCCCGGCGGCGCCGATCCCGATCGACGAGCGCAGCACGCCATGATGGAAGCGGCGCGCGCAACGTGGGCGCGCCCGCAGCGCCGAGCCATCTGGGACTCGCTCGACGGAGCGATCGGGTCCGTGCCGGCCGTCGCGCTGCTGATCTGGGCGGCGTCCCTGGCCGACGTCCACCCGGAGAAGATGGGGTCGACCGGCCTGGTGTCGGTCCTGCCGATCTGGACGCTCCTGGCGTTCGCGGCGGTCAACATCGGTTTCGTTGCAGCCGCGGCGCGGGCGCGGCTCGACACGCGGACGCTCGCCGCTTACCTGGGAGCGCTCATCGTGATGCTCTACGCCACGACGGCGCTCGTCGAGCCGCAGCCGGCGTTCGAGGCCGCCTACCGTCACGTCGGCATCGCCGACTACATCGGCAGCGCGGGCACCGTCGACACCCGCATCGACGCCTACTTCAACTGGCCAGGGTTCTTCGCCCTCGTGGCGTCCTTCACGCACGCGGCAGGCCTCCGCAACGGGCTGAGCCTCGTGCCGTGGGCACCGTTGTTCTACAACGTGCTGTACCTCGGTCCGCTCGTGGTGATCTTCCGCTCGCTGACCTCGAATCGCCGCGTGGTCTGGGTCGCCGTCTGGCTGTTCTACCTGACCAATTGGACCGCGCAGGACTACTTCTCGCCGCAGGCCACCAGCTACTTCCTCTACCTGGTGGCCATCGCGGTGCTCCTGCGGTGGTTCACGCCTCCCGCCGAGCCCGTGAGCCCCGCACAGCGCGTCGGGCTGCTGGCGGTCGCCATCGCCGCCTGCGCCGCCGTCGTGCCGATGCACCAGCTGACCCCGTTCGCGCTGCTGGCCAGCGTGACCGCGCTGGTCCTGTGGGCCGGCTGCACCGTGCGTCTCCTTCCGGTGCTGCTCGCCGTGCTGATCGCCGCGTGGATGTCCTACATGACGGTGGGGTTCCTGAACGGCAACCTGGGGCACCTGCTCGGCACGATCGGCAACCTCGGCGGCACCGTGACGACCAACGTCAGCAACCGGATCGGCGGCGACGCCGGTCACCGCCTGGTGGTCGACGCGCGGCTCCTGCTCACCGCCGCACTGTGGGTGCTGGCCGCCGCCGGGTGGCGGCTGCTGCCCCGCCGCGGCCGGCGACCGGCGACCGTCCTGGCGCTCGCCCCGCTCCCGCTGCTCGTGCTCCAGGCCTACGGGGGCGAGATGCTCATCCGCGTCGCGCTCTTCTCGCTGCCGTTCGCCGCCTTCCTGGCCGCAACGGCGGTCTCGGCAGCGCTGACGACGGGGCCGCGATGGCGCGTCGCGATCGCCGCGACGGCCGCCGTGGCGATGGTGGTGGCCCTGCTCTTCGCGCGGTTCGGGAACGAGCAGATGGACGCGTTCTCGTCGGGCGACGTCGCCGGAGTGCGCGCGCTGTACCGCATCGCGCCTCCCGGGTCGCAGCTGATCGCCGTGTCGGGACCGGTCCCGTGGCGCACGCAGGACTACAACAGCTATCGCTACGAGCGCCTGGCCACCCGGCTGCCGACGATCAAGGACGCACCGATCGTCGCGCGGCCACCGCTTCCGTTGCAGCTGCGCGACCTCATGCGTGCGGCAGCGCCCCGGAAGTCGTTCCTGATCGTGACCCGCAGCCAGATCGCCGGCGACGCGTTGCTCGGCACCGTCACCACGCCGGCCCGGACCGTCGCCGCCCAGCTCCGGGCCTCCCACATCTTCGACGTGGCCTACGCGAACGGGGACGCCACGATCTTCACCCTCAACGCCCTTGGGGAGGCCGGCGGATCATGACCGCGGTACGCAGCAGATGGCCGGAGATCGCGACGGAGTCCGCCCTGCTCGCGGGCCTCCTTGCGCTCTCGGGCGTGCACTCCCCGGTGCGTGTGCTCGTCGTCCTGTGGTTCGTCCTGGTCTGCCCGGGGATCGCCCTCGTGCGGCTGTTGCGCCTCGAGGACCCGTTCGCCGAGCTGACGCTCGCGGTCGCCGTGAGCATCGCGTTGGCGTTGGTGCTGTCCGGGGTCGGGCTGTACGCCGGACTGTGGTCTCCGACGGTGACGCTGTGCGTGCTCATCGCCATCACCGTCACGGCGAGCCACGCCCGGCTGCCGGGGGCGCGACCATGATCGCGGCCTCCCACCTCCTCCCGCCCGGGTACCACACGCAGGCGCCCGGGGTCACCGGAATCCTGCTGGTCCTCCTGGCGGGTGTGCTGATCGCCATCGAAGTCCTGCGGGCCCGCGACGAGGAGGGAACGCAAGAGGCCCGCCGGGAGCTGATGATCGCCGGCGCCCCGCTGTTCGTCGGCAGCGTGCTGCTCGTCGCGCTGCGGCTCGTGCCCCTGCTCGGGTAAGAAGCCCGTGATGCTCCCGGCCCACGCGATCCGCGTTGCCCTTGCGACCGCGACCGCCACGGCCCTCCTGACCGGATGCGGCGCCGGCAGGACCACCTCGGCGCCGTCCTCCGCGGCCGGCGCGGGGCCGTCGTCTTCGGCGGTGGCCGCGGCCACCGGCCCGTGCGGGCGGCGGGCGCACCCGCTGCGCCACGTCGTCTGGGTGGTCCTGGAGAACCACGCCTACGACCAGGTGATCGGCTCGGCGGACGCGCCCTACATCAACGGCCTCGCTGCCTCCTGCGGGCTCGCGACGCGCTTCACCGCCGAGGGCCACCCGAGCCTGCCCAACTACATCGCGATGACGTCCGGGAGCACCCAGGGCATCACCGACGACGACGGCCCGGGCGCGCATCGGCTGGCCGTCCCGAGCATCTTCTCCCAGCTCGGGGCGCGCTGGCGGGCGTGGCAGGAGTCCATGCCGGGCGCCTGCGCGCTGTCGGACTCCGGCAACTACGCCGTGCGCCACAACCCGGCCGTGTATTACACAGGCGTCCGGCGTGCGTGCACCGCCCAGGACCGGACGCTGCGCGGCGGGGCCTCGCCGTCGGCGGCCTTCACGTTCGTCACGCCGAACCTCTGCCACGACATGCACTCGTGCTCGGTCCGTGCGGGGGACCGCTGGCTCGCGGGATGGCTCCCCGGCCTCCTGCGCTCCCGGGCGTACCGCTCGGGCTCCACGGTCGTGTTCGTCACATGGGACGAGGACGACGGGTCCGCCGGGCAGCACATCCCCACCCTCGTCCTGTCGCCGGGCACGCGCCGCGGTACGCGCTCGGCGACGCCGTTCAACCACTATTCACTCCTGCGGACCACCGAGGAGATCCTCGGCGTGCCCGGCCGGCTCGGGGCGGCAGCCGGCGCGACCAGCATGCGAAGCGCATTCGGACTGGGGTGAGCCCCGCGACCATGCGCCGGGGCCTCCGCCTGTTGCTCCCCGCGGCCGTCGCCGCCGTCCTGGGCGCCACGCCGCTCGGCGGCTGCGCCGCCATCTCCGACGGCACCACCCCCGGGCGGGTTCCCGGAGACCTCCCGGGATGGAAGCGCGTGCTCGCCGACGGGTTCGACGGGAGCGCGCTCAACACCAGCATCTGGGGCGCGTACTCGGGGCAGCCGGGCGGAGACCCTGGCGGGTGGTGGGAGCCGTCGCACGCCGTCGTCCGCAACGGCGTCCTGCGCCTCGAGACCTACCGCGATCGCCCAAAAGGCGATCGCCGAAAAGGCCGGCGGTGGGTCTCCGGCGGCGTCTCCAGCGCCCACGGCCTCGAGCAGCGCTACGGCAAGTACGCCGTGCGCTTCCGGATGGACGCCGGACACGGGGTCGCCGGGATCCTCCTGCTCTGGCCCCAGCACGGATGGCCCCCGGAGATCGACTTCGCCGAGATGGGCGGCATCACCCCCGGCCGGCCGGGCGTGACCGCCACGCTGCACTACGGGCGTCGGGACCGCACGATCGCGCGGTCGGTCCGAGCCGACTTCACGACCTGGCACGTGGCGGGCGTCGAGTGGGACCCGGGCCAGATCGTGTACACCCTCGACGGACGCCGGTGGGCCACCGTCCGCAGCCGGCACGTGCCGAAGCAGAACATGGAGCTCGACATCCAGGCACAGGCCGGCACCTGCGGCCACCGCTGGGCGCCGTGCCCGAACGCGAAGACCCCCGCGAAGGTCGACCTGCAGGTCGACTGGGTGGTGGCCTACCGCCGCGTCGTCAGCCGATGGACCGGGGTGCGAACCTTCCGCGGAAGATGACGGGCACCATGGAGTGCTACTGGGTCTTGGGGCAGCGTCTCGACTTCCTTGCCACCGGCGAGGCGACGGGCGGTCACTACGCGCTCTTCCACGTCTTCATCCCCTCGGGACCGCCCGGCCCGCTGCCCCATCGACACCGAGACGCCGACGAGTTCTTCTACGTGCTGGAGGGTCGCGTCGACGTCCTCTTCGACGACGCCTGGCACCCGCTGGAACCGGGGCAGTTCCTGCACGTGCCTCGCCGGACGTTCCACACCTTCGGGAACGTGACCGCCGACGCAGCCCGCATGCTCTCCGGCTTCGTGCCGTCGGGCTTCGAGCGGTTCTTCCGGGACTTCGGGCACTCGGCCCGGCCCGACGACGTGGAGCCGCTGCCCGTGCAGGCGGCCGAGATCCAACGGCTCACCACCACGGCAGCCGAGTACGACATGGAGCTCGCGCGCGGGGCGC
>JAWVGD010000176.1:0-5458 GCA_033855515.1 Baekduia sp. | reverse complement strand
CCTGGCGGTCTACGAGCGATACGGCGCCGGCGCCGTCGTGCACACGCACGCGCCGATGTCGACGGCGGTCTCCTGCGTCCTCGAGGAGCTGCCCTGCGTGCACTACGAGATGGTGCTGCTCGGCGGGTCGGTACGCGTGGCGCCCTACACGACGTTCGCCACGCCGGAGCTGGCCGCCGCGGCCGTCGACGCGCTGCAGGGCCGCACCGCGGCGCTGCTGGCCAACCACGGCACGGTGACGTTCGGCGCCGATCTCGACGGCGCGGTTCGCGCCACCGAGCTGCTCGAATGGGCCGCCACGCTCTACTGGCGCGCCGCGCAGCTCGGCACACCGCGCGTGCTCGACGAGGCCGAGCTGGCCGACGTGCTCACCGTCGCGGCGCGGCGCAGCTACGGCACGACGCAGCCGGTGGACGAGGCGTAGCGAGTCAGAACAGCTTGCCGATGCCGCTGAGGGCGGCCTTGCCGAGCACGATCTCGAGCAGCACGCCGGCGACCCCGGCGGCGAGTCCGATCGCGACGATCAGCGCATCCTCGAGCAGCACGCCGAGCGAGATGAGCACGACGCCGAGGCCGGGGAGGGTGTCCAGCCCGGAGAACGGCGGGGCGACGAACGCGGCGACGGTCAGCACGATCACGACCAGGCCGAAGAGGCTGTTGCTCAGGCGGTGGTCGAACAGGAAGCTCAGGCGCGGCCGGGAGAACCGCTCCAGGAACCGGAAGACCTTCATGAGCGCGTCGATGAAGCGCTTCTGGCGGCCGCCGCCGATCTGCAGCCCGCGCCACCGGCGAGGGATCCAGATCTCGTCGCGGCCGGCGACGAGCTGGCCGGCGACGAGCACCGCGATGATGTCGAAGACGTGGGTCGCGCCGCCGGTGGGGATCGGCAACGCCGAGACCCCGAGCAACAGCATGAACAGGAGCGCGAAGCTCTTCTTCTCGAAGACCTCGACGAGGCTGCCGAGCGTCTTGTCCCCGTCGCCGTCCAGCCACGCGGCGAGCTGATCGCTGAGCAGCGCGTCTTCCGGTGGGGTGCCGTCGGCGCTCGCCGGGTCGGGTGTGGCGGTGTGAGGCTCGTCCATGTGCGGTGCAGCGTTCCCGTCCAAGGCTATGCGCCACCGCGTTTCGCCGCTGGCTCGCCTCCGGCATACTTGCCGGCGGATGACGGTCCGCCGCCACAACCTGATCGCGCTCGCGTTCCTGGCGGTCGTGGCCGGGTGGGCGCTGATCGAGGCGCTCACCGTCGGCCAGACCGGGCTGCTGTACCTCGCGCCCGCGTTGTTGATGGCGTTGCCGCTGCTGCTCGGCCGCTACCTCGGCGAGGAGCGCATCGCCGCGCTGGTGGCCAAGCCCCGGCGTGTGCGGCCCCGCCGGGCGCGCTCCGCTCGGCTTCCGCGCGGCGTCGACCGGGTGATGCAGCGCGGCGGCCGGCTGGTCGGCAGTTCGATGGCCAAGCGCCCGCCGCCCGCACCGGCGCGGCTCTCACCCGTGTAGCGGACCCGGTGGTCGCATCGGCCGGGTCCTCGAACCCGTCCATCGCAGACCCCCATCCAAGGAGACCTCCATGTCTCGCACCCAGCGTTTCGCGCTGCTCGGCCTCGCCGTCGCCGTCCTCGTCGTCGTGGCCGTCGTCGTCGGCTCCGGCGGCACGTCCTCCACCAAGAGCAGCGGTCCCGTCACCGTCCAGGTCAAGAACGCCAAGCCCGTCGGCGGCGTCAAGGACGTGACGTTCAAGAAGGGCGGCACCGTCGACCTCACGGTCGTCAGCGACACCCCCGACGAGGTGCACTTCCACGGCTACGACGTCCACAAGGACGTGCCCAAGGACGGCAGCGTGCACTTCCGGTTCCCGGCTTCGATCGAGGGCAAGTTCATCGTCGAGCTGGAGCAGCACAAGCAGACGCTGGCCAACGTCACGGTCCAGCCGTGACCCGAGGGCGCCGTGTCGCGGGCCTGAGCGCGCTCGGGGCGGTGGCCGCTGCGGCGACCCCGCCGGTGGCCGACGCGCACGGCCTCGTCGGCAAGCAGGACCTGCCGATCCCGGCGTGGCTGTTCACCTGGGGCGCGGCCGCGGTGCTCGTGGCGTCGTTCATGGGGCTGGCCGCGCTGTGGTCCTCGCCGCGCCTGCAGGTGCTGCGCGAGCGCCTCCTGGCCAGGATCCCGACCGTGCTGCAGGTGCTGGCCGGCGCCGTCGGCGTCGCCGCGTTCGCCGCGGTGATCTACGCCGGGTTCGCCGGCGTGCAGGAGGCCACCAGCAACCTCACCCCGGAGGTCGTCTACGTGATCTTCTGGGTCGGGGTGCCGTTCCTCAGCGCCCTGCTGGGCGACGTCTTCCGGGCGTTCAACCCGTGGCTGGCCGTCGGCCGGGCCACGGGCTGGGTGGCCCGGCGCCTCGCCGGCGAGGCGGTTCCGGAGCCGCTGCCCTACCCGTCGTGGCTGGGACGGTGGCCGGCCGTCGCCGGCGTGGTGATCTTCGCCTGGGTCGAGCTGGTGTACAGCAACAAGGACGACCCCTCGCAGCTGGCGATCATGGCGCTGGCCTATGCCGCGGTGCAACTCGTCGGCATGAGCCTGTTCGGCGCCGAGATCTGGTCGCGGCGCGGCGACGCGTTCAGCGTGTACTTCGGGCTCTTCGCGCGCATCTCGCCGCTGCACTGGCGTGACCGCGCGCTGTACCGGCGCCCGCCGCTGGCGGGCGCGCCGCCGCTCACGCCGGTCGCCGGGACCGTCGCGCTGTTGTGCACCATGATCGGGACCACGAGCTTCGACGGGTTCTCGCAGGGCACGATCTGGAACGACGTGGTCCCGCACGTGCAGAACGGGTTCCTCAGCCTCGGGCTCAACGCCGAGCACGCGCTCGAAGCCGCCGGGACGCTCGGCCTGCTGGCGATGGTCCTGCTGATCGGCGGGCTCTACCGGCTCGGGGTGACCGGGATGCACAGCGTCAACCGCAGCTTCGCCACCGGAGACCTGGCCGGCCGCTTCGTGCACACCCTCATCCCGATCGCGCTGGCGTACGTCGTCGCACACTACTTCTCGCTGCTGGCCTACCAGGGCCAGGCCATGCTCTACCTGATCTCCGACCCGCTGGGCCACGGCGCGGACCTGCTCGGAACCGCGCGCGACACCATCAACTACACGTGGATCGGTGCCACCGGCATCTGGTACGTCCAGGTCGGGGCGCTGGTCGTCGGCCACGTCGCCGGGCTGGTGCTGGCCCACGACCGCGCGCTGGCGCTGTACAGCCGGCCGCGCGAAGCGACCCGGTCGCAGTACTGGATGCTCGCGGTCATGGTGTTCTTCACGAGCCTGGGGCTGTGGCTGCTGTCGGTGGCGGCGCAGCAGTAGGGGTTGGGACGGGGCGGCCGCCCGCGTCCGCGGAGTCAGGCCGCGGCGTCGAGCCGGCGGGCCGCGTCGCGCGCCTGGCCCAGTGCGACGCGGCCGAGGCCCAGGCGGGTCGGCAGCGGCGCGTCGATGCGCGGGAGGCCGTGGTGCAGCAGGAAGCGCGGGTTGGCCCGGGTGAGCTGGACGATCTGGGCGCGCGACGCGCCGACGCTCGCGGCGGCGGGCTCGCCGTCGGCCAGCGTGTGGTCACGGTGTCCGGGGTGACCGTCGGAGGCGATGAGGTACGCGAGGCGCGCGCGGATCAGGTGCCGCGCGGCCTCGAGCGCCTCGGGGCCTTGCCGGCCCATGAGCGAGCACGCGTTGACCTGCAGCACGGCCCCGGCCTCGAGGGCCGGGCCCAAGCGGGCCAGGCCGTCGTCGAGCAGTCCCACCGCCCGCTCGGGATGGGCGATCACGACGCCGAAGCCGCGACCGGCGATGGTGCTCACGCCGTCGAGGAACACGTCGTCGATCCCGGCGAACGGCACCTCGGCCAGCACCCAGCGGGCGCCGGCCGGGCCGTGGGCGATCACGTCGAGCTCGGCCGCGGTGAGGTCGCCGGCGCCCGCGGGGTGGACCTCGCCGCCGGGGTGCAGCTGCAGGTCGAGGCCCTCCTGGTCGAGGGTCCGCTGCAACGCGGCACATCGCTCGTGGATCTCGTCCGGCTCGACGTCGAACTGGGGCGAGCCGACGTGGGGCGTGACCGTCGCCTCGCGCACGCCATCGGCGACCATGCGCGCGGCGTGGGCCACCGCGGTGGCCTCGTCGGGCGCGCCGTCATCGACGCCGGGCAGGAGATGGAGGTGGAGATCGACGCGGGTCACAGACAACACTTTCGGCAGGGGAGGGGACATCCATGTTACGAAGCTGCGAACGCGGCCCAGAGTCGGCCGATGACCCCGGGGCGCGTGTGGCGTGCCGCGCGTCGCGCTCCTGCGAGCATCGTGGCCCCGAGCCGAGGAGATCTCCATGCCGTTGCACCACGCACTGCCCGACGATGACGACGAGATCACGATCCGGCCGCAGTTCGCCCAGCCGGGCGAGACGACGTCGGTGCCCAGGCTGCGGCTGCCCAACGGCGAACTGCCCCCCGACACCGCTTATCAGGTCGTCCACGACGAGCTGCTGCTGGACGGCAACCCGCGCCTGAACCTGGCGACCTTCGTCACCACGTGGATGGAGCCGCAGGCACGGGTGCTGATGGACGAGTGCCTCGACAAGAACATGGTCGACAAGGACGAGTATCCGCAGACCGCGGAGCTCGAACGCCGCTGCGTCAACATGCTGGGGCGCCTCTGGGGCGGCGACGACGGGGTCGCCGGGACGGGCTGCTCGACCACCGGCTCCAGCGAGGCGTCCATGCTCGGCGGCCTGGCGCTGAAGTGGCGTTGGCGGGAGCGGCGGACGGCCGCCGGACGCCCGGCCGACCGGCCGAATCTCGTGATGGGCGCCAACGTCCAGGTCTGCTGGGAGAAGTTCTGCCGCTACTGGGACGTCGAGCCGCGGCTCGTGCCCGTGAGCGAGCAGCGGCCTCACCTGACCGCCGCGGGCGCCGTCGCGCACTGCGACGAGAACACGATCGGCGTGGTCGCCATCCTCGGTTCGACGTTCGACGGCAGCTACGAGCCCGTCGCGGAGATCGCCGCGGCCCTCGACGTCCTCCAGCGCGACACGGGCCTCGACGTCCCGATGCACGTCGACGCGGCCTCCGGTGGGTTCGTCGCGCCGTTCCTCGATCCCGAGCTGGTCTGGGACTTCCGGCTGCCGCGGGTGCAGTCCATCAACGCCTCCGGCCACAAGTACGGGCTCGTGTACCCGGGCGTGGGGTGGGCGGTGTGGCGCGACAAGGCCGCGCTGCCGGAGGACCTCGTCTTCCACGTCGACTACCTCGGCGGGCAGATGCCGACGTTCGCGCTGAACTTCTCGCGCGGAGGCGCGCCGGTCGTAGCGCAGTACTACTCACTGATCCGGCTCGGGCGCGATGGCTACCGGCGGGTGCAGCAGGCCTCGCGCGACACGGCGATGTGGCTGGCCGCGGCGATCGGCGAGCTGGGCCCCTACCGGCTCTTGTCGC
>JAWVGD010000175.1:0-2576 GCA_033855515.1 Baekduia sp. | reverse complement strand
GACTACGGCGTCAAGCTCTTCGGCGTGACCGTGCACCTGGTCGACGAGGGCGTCGACACCGGGGCGATCATCCTGCAGCGCGCCGTCGAGCTGCCGGGCGCCGTCGATGCCGAGGCGGTCCTGGAGGCGCTGCGCCCGCTGGAGCACGACCTGCTTCCCGAGGCCGTCCGGCTCTACGCCGCCGGCCGCGCGCACCGTGACCCGTCGCACCCGCGGCGGGTCATCATCGACGAGCCCTAGCTCTCGCTCTCGCTCTCCGCCGCGCCCTTGGGGTCCTCGCCCTGGCCGGGCGTCCCGCCGGTGTCCTCCCAGTCGCCGGCGACGGTCTCGCCGCCCGGCAGCAGCGCCTCCTCGCGGCGCGCCTTGGCGACCTTCTCGGCCTCGGAGATGTGGTCCTCGAGCTTGTTCAGGTCATGCTCGAGCTCATCGGCGCTGCGCTCCAGCTTCGCTTCGGGATCGTGGCCGTGGACGCTGTCGCTCATGGGCTCCGTGTTCCCGCGCGGTGCGCAATCCAAGCGCCCGCGCAGGGCGGCTGGGCCTGGGACCGAATACCATCGCCGCATGGCCTCAGAGACCTCGCCCGAGGCGCAGACCGCGCCCGGCGCCGTCCGTATCCAGCGTGCCCTGCTGTCGGTCTCCGACAAGCGCGGCATCGTCGACTTCGCCCGCGGGCTGGCAGAGCTCGGGGTGGAGATCGTCTCCACCGGCGGCACCGCCGCCGCGCTGACCGAGGCCGGGCTCGAGGTTCGCCCGATCGACGATTACACCGGCTTTCCCGAGATCATGGACGGCCGCGTCAAGACGCTGCACCCCAAGCTCTACGCGGGGCTGCTCGCCGTCCGCGACAACGCCGAGCACCTGGCGCAGGCCGACGAGCAGAACATCGAGTTCGTCGACCTCGTGTGCGTGAACCTCTACCCGTTCGAGCGCACCGCCGCCAAGCGCGGCGTCGGCGAGGCGGAGGTCATCGAGAACATCGACATCGGCGGCCCGACGATGCTCCGCGCCGCCGCCAAGAACCACGCCTACGCCGCGGTCGTGGTCAAGCCCGAGTCCTACGACGCCGTCCTGGAGGAGCTCCGCGACGCGGGCGGCACGCTGTCGATGCCCACGCGGGAGTCGCTCGCCGCCGAGGCCTTCGCCTACACCGCGCGCTACGACACCGCGATCGCCCGCTGGTTCGCCGAGAAGGGCGAGGACTTCCCGCCGCTGGTCATCCGCGCCTTCGAGAAGGTCGTCGACCTGCCCTACGGCGAGAACCCGCACCAGCGCGCTGCGTACTACAGCCAGGTCGGCACGCGCATGAACGTGCTGTCGCAGGTCAAGCAGCACCACGGCAAGCAGATCTCCTACAACAACATCCTGGACCTCGACTCCGCGCGCACCATGGTGCGGGAGTTCGAGGTGCCGGCCTGCGTCATCATCAAGCACAACAACCCCTGCGGCGTCGCGCTGGGCGCCACGGCAGAGCAGGCCTACGTGCAGGCCTTCGCGTGCGATCCGATGAGCGCCTACGGCGGCATCATCGCCTTCAACCGCAAGGTCGACAAGGCCACCGCCGAGCGGCTGCACCAGCAGTTCATCGAGGTGCTGATCGCGCCCGGCTACGACGACGACGCGCTCGAGGTCCTCACCCAGAAGCAGAACATCCGCATCCTCGAGGACCAGGAGCGCCGGCACCCGGCGCTCGGCGAGCCCGACATCCGCCAGGTCACCGGCGGCCTGCTGGTCCAGGACCGCGACAACAGCCGCGACGAGCGCGAGTCCATGGAGGTCGTCGGCGCGCGGCGGCCCTCCGAGCAGGAGTGGAGCGACCTCCTCTTCGCCTGGCGGGTGTCGCGCCACGTCAAGTCCAACGCGATCGTGCTGGCGCGCGGCCTGGCGACCGTCGGAATCGGCGCCGGCCAGATGAGCCGGGTCGACTCCGTGCGCCTGGCCGTCGAGAAGTCCCAGGCCGCGTCGCTGAAAGGTGCCGCCCTGGCCTCCGACGCGTTCTTCCCGTTCGCCGACGGCCCGCAGCTGGCGATCGAGGCGGGCATCACCGCGGTCATCCAGCCGGGCGGCTCGGTGCGCGACGACGAGGTGATCGCCGCCGCCGACGAGGCCGGGGTCGCCATGGTCTTCACCGGCCGCCGCCACTTCCGGCATTGATCGAGCGCCACCGGTCGGGCGGGCGCTGGGAGGCCGCCGTGGGCTACAGCCGCGCGGTCCGCGCCGGAGCGCTGGTGTTCGTCTCGGGTTGCACGGCGGCCGGCCCCGACGGCGAGCTCGTGGGTGGGCCGAGCGCATACGAGCAGACGCGCCAGGCCTGCCGCAACGTGGAAGCGGCTCTCGCGCAGGCCGGCGCGACCGTGGCCGAGGTCGTGCGCACCCGCATGTACGTGACCGACATCTCCCGTTGGGAGGAGGTCGGCCGCGCCCACTCCGAGACGTTCGGCGCGGCCCCTCCCGCCTCGTCGATCGTCGAGGTCAGCGCCCTCATCGACCCGCGCATGCTGGTCGAGATCGAGGCCGTCGCGCACGTGTCATAGGACAAAGCCGAAGCATGGATAAATCGCCGCACAGCGGGGTATCTG
>JAWVGD010000174.1:0-5574 GCA_033855515.1 Baekduia sp. | reverse complement strand
CAGCACGGGGGCCATCGCCTTGCCCAGGAGGTCGACGACCTCCGACAGCGCCAGCACGCCGTCGGCGGCGCAGTTGAAGACGCCGTCGAGGTCGTAGCGGACGGCGTGCTCGAGGCAGTTGGCCATGTCGTCCTCGTGCAGGAACTGCACGCGCGGGTCGTAGCCGAGGATCGCCGGGACGACGGGCATCCCGAGGTACGTCTGCCACGACGTGCGCAGGTCGGGGCCCAGCGCATTGGCGAAGCGCAGGACGCACACCGACGTGTCCGGGTTCTTGTGGCGGAAGTCGCGCACGCTCGCCTCGGCCTCGCAGATGTCGCGCTCGATCGCCGTGCGCGGTGGATGCGGGCGGCGCATGTCCTCGGTGAAGAACGCCGGGTCGTCCTGCTCGGCGCCGTAGTAGCGGGCGCTGGACTTGAACACGAGCTTCTTGACCGGCGATCCCGCACCGCCCGCGGCGGCCAGGACGTTCATCGTGCCGATCACGTTGTTCTCGTGGGCCCGGGCGCGCGTGGTGACGATCGAGTCGACGACCAGGCGGGTGTCGACCACGGTGTCGATCTCGGCCGCGTCGACGATCCGGCGGATGAGCGAGTGCGCGTCGGAGACCTGCACGAACTCGGTGCGCTCCAGCGCGAGCTTCGGCGGCCTGCGGTCGATCCCGATGATCGTCTCGATGTCGGGGTCCTGCTCCAGCGCCTGGGCAAGCCGGCCGCCCCAATAGGTCGACAGGCCGGTGATGAGGATCCGCCGGGAGATCACCCGAACCACACCGAGCGGCGCTTGCCGAGCATGTCGAGCAGCTCGTCCTGGATCGTGGCCCGGATGTCGTGGGCGATGGTCTGCACGATCGCCTGGTCCTCCCACGGGGCATCGCCGAGCCCGGTCGTCTGCACCGGCTCGAGGAAGCGGATCTTGAACTTCGCCGGCAGGTAGCCCAGCGCGCCGAGCAGCCCGAAGTGCGGGAACGTCGGGGTGATCGGGAAGTAGATGAGCCCGGTCAGCTTCTGCAGCGCGCTGATGTGGGCGAAGATCGGCTGGGCCTCCTCGGCGCCCACGACCGCCACCGGGACGATCGGCGCGCCGGCGCGCATCGCGGCTTCGACGAAGCCGCCGCGGCCGAAGCGCCGCAGGCGGTAGCGGTCCTTGTAGAGCTTCTCGGAGCCCTTGCGGCCCTCGGGGAAGACGAGCACGAGCTGCTGCTCGTCGTAGAGCAGCCGGTGCACGTTGGCCGGGTGCGCCGGGACGCCGCCGATCTTCGGCAGCAGCATCGAGAGGCCCGGATAGCCCTTGAAGAAGTGCTCCATCGTCAGATGCAGCGGACGCGGGTGAGGATGCTCCTCCTTGATCGCCTTGGCGATCATCGGCGCGTCGGGCGGCATCGCGCCGGCGTGGTTGGAGACCAGCAGCGCCCCGCCCTCGGAGGGCACGTGCTCGATGCCCTCGACTTCGCAGCGGAACCACAGGTTGTAGAAGAAGTCGATGAACGTCTTGTCGAAGAACCCCTCGACGCGCTCGGACCGGCCCCAGTCGGTGACCTGGCGGTCGGTCTCGATCGGCGCGAGGTACTCGCGCAGGTCGGGGTCGCGGGCGGCGACCTCGCGGCCGGACGGGTCGGGGCCGTCGGCGAGCGCGAGCCGGTCGTCGTCATCGATCCGGGCGGCCTCGCGGCCGCCCTGGCGCAGTGTGCTGCGAGTCTCGTCCGCCATCGACGGCACATTGTCCCAGGCGGGCCGGTCCCGAGCGACAGCACCTGCGCCGTGCGGCGGCGCGGGCGTCAGCGGATGCGCGCCGCGCGGGCGTCCAGGAGCGGCTGCAGCTTGGCGGCGAGCTCCGGCCAGTCGCGGGCGCAGACGACGTCCTCGGTCTCGCAGACGTCCTGGTTCCAGGGATGGAGCAGCGTGGCGCCGGCAATCCCCCGGTCCAGGGCGGCTTCGAGGTTGCCGGGGCTGTCGTCGATGAGGAGGTCGATGCCGATCTCCTCACACCGCGTGACCTTGTCGTAGGAGCAGTAGAGCTCGTCGAACCGCAGGCCGATGTTGCGCAGCCACTGCTCGGTCGCCGCGTGGGCGCCGCTGTCACGGTGGCTGGTGATGTGGATGAAGTGGCCGGCCGCCGACCACGCGTTGACGGCCTCCACGGCGCCCGGGTACGGGCGGCCGGCGAGGATGGCGGCCTCGCAGTGCGTCTCGTTGACGCAGCACGTCAGCTGCTCGGGACGCAGGCGGGTGATGCCCCAATCGAACTGCTCCTCGTAGGGCAGTTCGATCCCGAAGCGCCGGCGAGCGGCGTCCGACAGGACATCCCAGTAATGATGCAGGGTGGAATCGATATCGATGGCGATGCGCATGAGGTGACCCGGCCCCCTCCCCGTGGGCACGCTGTCTATCGTAGGGCCATGGCGACGGAAACGAAGCCCGGCCGGCACACGGTGAGGCTCGACCGGTATGGCCCGTCCGGTCGCAGCGCCTGGCTCGACGTCGACTGGGCCTCGCACCAGCGCTGGGTCGAGGTCGGCGGCCGTCCGATGAACGTCATCGACCTCGGGCCCGAGTCGCCCGATCAGACGATCGTCTGGATCCATGGGCTCTCGGGGTCGTGGCAGAACTGGCTGGAGAACCTGCCCGCGTTCGCCGAGACGCACCGCTGCATCGCGATGGACCTGCCCGGGTTCGGCGCCTCGCCGATGCCCGCCGAGAAGATCACGATCCCCGGCTACGCGTCGGCGGTCGACGAGCTCCTGGGCAAGCTCGGAGTCGAGCGCGCCGTCGTCGTCGGCAACTCGATGGGCGGCTTCATCGGCGCCGAGCTGGCGATCCGCTTCGGCACCTGGGTCGACCGGCTGGTGCTCGTGTCGGCCGCCGGCCTCTCGATCGAGCACCTGCGCAGCGAGCCCGTGCTGGGGCTGCTGCGCATCACGTCGCGCGGCCTGGCGATGGCCACGGGCTGGCTGGCGTCGAAGTCCGACGAGCTGGCGCGGCGACCGCGGTCGCGCGCAGCGATGTTCAGCATCGTCGCCGCCCACCCGGAGCTCCTTCCGGGACCGATCGTCGCCCAGCAGCTGCGTGGCTCGGGCAAGCCGGGGTTCGTCGACGCGCTCGACGCGCTGACCGGCTACCCGATCCGCGAGCGTCTCGGCGAGATCACGGCCCCGACGCTCGTGGTCTGGGGCAAGGACGATCCGCTCGTGCCGGTCCGCGACGCGTGGAAGTTCGGCGAGCTGATCCCCGACGCGCGCGTCGTGGTCTACGAGGACACCGGCCACGTCGCGATGATCGAGCGCCCGGACGCGTTCAACGCGCTCGTGGCCGGGTTCCTGGCGGAGTAGGGCTCAGGCGCCGGTGGTGATCGCGCCGACGCTGGCGCTCGAGACCAGCAGCGCGTACTTGCGCAGGACGCCCGTGGCGTCGGGGCTGACCGGCGCCTCGTAGGCCTCCACACGGCGGGCGATCTCGTCGTCGCCGAGGTCGACGTCGAGGCGCTTGCGATCGACGTCGATCGTGATCCTGTCGCCCTCGGCGACCGCCGCGATCGGGCCCCCGCGCGCCGCCTCGGGCGCGACGTGGCCACCCATGAAGCCGTGCGTGGCGCCGGAGAACCGGCCGTCGGTGAGCAGCGCGACGTGCTCGCCCAGGCCGGCGCCGTTGAGCGCCGCCGTCACCGCCAGCATCTCCCGCATGCCGGGACCGCCGACCGGGCCCTCGTTGCGGATGATGAGGACGTCGCCCTCGTTGATGCCGCCGTCGAGGACGACCTTCATCGCGGCCTCCTCACCGTCGAAGACGCGCGCCGGGCCCTCGTGGAAGCGGCGCTCGTGCCCGGCGAGCTTGACGACGCACCCCTCGGGGGCGAGGTTGCCGCGCAGGATCGCCAGGCCGCCGTTGGGCTTGATCGGGTTCTCGACCGGGCGGACGACGTCCTGGCCCTCGGTCTCGACCGCGGCGTCGCCGATCTCTCCGATCGTCTGGCCGGTGACGGTGACGGCCGACTCGTGCAGGCGGCCCAGCTCGCGCAGGCGCTTGATGACGAGCGGGACGCCGCCGGCGGCATAGAGGTCGACGGCGTTGTAGCGACCGCCGGGCTTGAGGTCGCACAGCAGCGGCGTCGCGTCGCTGATGCGATCGAAGTCGTCGATGGACAGCTCGACGCCGGCCTCCTTGGCGACGGCCAGCAGATGCAGCACGGCGTTCGTCGAGCCGCCGCTGGTGGCGACCGCGGCGATCGCGTTCTCCAGCGCCTCCTTGGTGATGATCTGGCGTGCGCTGACGCCGCGGCGCAGCAGGTCGACCATCAGCTTGCCGGCCTCGAAGGCGACCTCGTGCTTGGCCTTGGCCTCGGCGGGGACCATCGCCGCGCCGGCGGGGCTGATGCCCAGGACCTCGAAGGCCATCGCCATCGTGTTGGCGGTGAACTGGCCGCCGCAGGCGCCGGCACCCGGGCTGGCCTCGCCCTCGAGGGCGTTGAGCTGCGCGTCGGTGATCTTGCCGGCGGCGTGCGCGCCGACGGCCTCGAACACGTCCATGATCGTGACGTCGCGGCCCTCGAAGTGCCCGGGCCGGATCGACCCGCCGTAGAGCATCAGGCTCGGCAGGTCCAGGCGCGCCAACGCCATGACGGTGCCGGGCAGCGTCTTGTCGCAGCCGCTGAGCGCGATGACGCCGTCGAAGAGATGGCCGCGGGCGACGAGCTCGATCGAGTCCGCGATGACCTCGCGCGAGACGAGGCTCGTCTTCATGCCGCTCGTGCCCATCGTGATGCCGTCGGAGATCGCCACCGTGTTGAGCTCCATCGGCGTGCCGCCGGCGGCGCGGATGCCGTCCTTGACGTGCTTGGCGAGCGCGCGCAGGTGGAAGTTGCACGGCATCGTCTCGATCCACGTGTTGGCCACGCCGATGATCGGCTTGGCGAGGTCGTCGTCCCCGTAGCCGATGCCCTTGAGGTAGGCCCGCGCGGCGGCGCGCTGAGGGCCGTCGGTGAGGGCGCGGCTCTTGTGCTTGACGTCGAACTCGGTCGTGGCGCTCATCTGGCGACCCACGATATCGGGGCGTCGCCCCCGCCAGCGCTGGCGCGCCGACACGCGACGCGGCGCGGCGATCAGGAGGCCGGCGCGCGGTGCTCGCGCGCGAGGCGGCGCAGCCGCGCCTGCTCCCATTGCGTCAGGCGCCACAGGTCGCGCCGGACCTGCTTGGGGTCGATCTGACGGCCCGGCAGGTGCATGTTGGCGTGGCCGACGAGGTGGCGCTCGTCGCCGGTCAAGGCCATCCACTTGGCCAGCGCGTCATCGGAGTCCGGGAGGCGGGCGCTCCCGTAGGGGCGCGTCTCGTCCGGGAACGCCACGCAGTACTCGGCGAGCAGCTCGCGCGTCTGGGGCAGGTAGGCGACGATCGGCTTGTGCGGGTAGATGATGTAGGCGTACGGCGCGCCGGCGCGCGTGGCCTGCGTGCCGCCCTGCTCCGGACCGGAGGCCATGCCGCCCCACACGCGCAGGAAGCCGAGCTCGCGGTACATCTCCCACTCCTCGTCGTTGACGCAGGAGCGCAGGAGCTGGCGGGCGCGCTGCTCGGCGCGGCGCTC
>JAWVGD010000173.1:0-14255 GCA_033855515.1 Baekduia sp. | reverse complement strand
CGCGGCACGAACCACATCGACGGCGGACCCGGCGCCGACCAGCTCCAGGGCGGCGAGCGCACGAACACGATCGGCGGCGGGGACGGCGACGACGTCATCCGCCTGCGCGGTGGTGGCCGCAACGTGGTCCGCGGCGGCAACGGCAACGACAGCGTGATGGCATTCACCCGCCGCCCGGCGACCGTCGACTGTGGTCCCGGCGCCGACACCGTCGTCTACGGCCGCGTGCGCCCGCGCACCAGCCACTGCGAGAACGTCATCAGCGCCTACAAGCGCGCCGCCCGCGCCAAGGCCGCCGCCGGCGCGGCCCGCGCACGGTCCTAGAGACTCAGGCGTCGAGGCCCGCGAGCAGGTCGCGGAGCTCTGCGGGGGCCAGCGGGTCGGCGCGCACGGCGCGGGCGTCGGCCAGCGACGCCAGGCGGCGTTCGGCGCGCAGCATGCCCAGCTCGCCCCCGAGCGCCACAGCGGTGCTCGCGATCTCCTCGAACGGCGCACCGACCAGCGCGAGCAGTTCGGGCTCCGGGCGAGCCAGCGCGATCAGGAACGGCGTGCCGTCGCCCGACGGCGCGCTGGTGAACAGGACGCCGGCGGCGAGGTCGTCGCGGGCCGCCGACAGGTGATGCGCCGAGAGCGCGGGGACGTCGGGGCCGACGAGCAGCACGGGGCCGGTGCGGCCCGCCAGCGCGCCCGCGAGCTCGTCGGCGCGCGTCGCCTCGAGCACCGCTCCCCCGCCCGCCGCCTCCTGCGCCCACGCCTGCGTGCGCCGGCGCAGGACGGCCCGCAGCGTCGCCTCGGTCGCGGTGCCCAGGGCGGCGCCGAGCGCCGGGTCGCGCGTACCGGCGAGCGCGTCGAGGACGACCACGACGAGCGGATCAGTCGAAGCGGAAATGGGTCCCCACCGGCGTCAGCTCGGCGCGCTGGACATGCGGGAGCGCCGCGGTCAGCGTGGCCGCGAACGCGGCCGGGCTCGCGCCGATCAGGCGGATGAGCTCCGCGACAGGCGTCGCCTCGTCCTGGACGCCGTTGGCGTAGTCGGTCGCGTAGCCCAGGAGCGCGAACGGGATCTCCGCCTCGCCGGCGAGCACGGTCTCGGGCCCCGCGGTCTGGCTGACCGCGGTGACGCCCGCGGCGGCGAGCGTCCGGATCTCGGCCTTCGTGTTGAAGCGCGGCCCGTCGACGTGGCCGTAGCAGCCGCCGTCGCGCACCTCCAGGGCCGCCTCGGTGGCGCCGGCCAGCAGCGCTGCGCGCAGCGGCGCGCTGAACGGCGACTCGTAGATCCAGTGGCCGCGGCCCGCTCGGCCGGGCTCGGTGTGCAGCGTGCAGATCGACCCGTCGGGCAGGCGGTTGGCGAGGAAGTGCAGGTCGTCGAAGACCACGAGCGAGCCCAGCGCCACGGTCGCATCCACCGCGCCGCAGACCGTCACCGCGAGGATCGCGTCGGCGCCGCCGTCGCGCAGCGCGGCGATGTTCGCCCGGTGCGTGACGTGGTTCGACAGCCGGGCGTGCCCCTCGCGATGGCGCGAGACGTGCAGCACGTCGGCGCCCGCGAACCGGCCCTCGGTCACCACGGCCGTCCCGAACTCGGTGGCGACCTCGGTGGGCTGCGCGTCAGCGAAGTCCGGCAGCGCGTAGGTGCCCGAGCCCGTGATGATCCCGATCCTCATGGACCGGGATCCTAGGAGACGCCTGCTCGAGGCTCAGAAGGTCTTTCAGAAAGCGCACGGGCTGCACGCTGATTCTGAAAGAGGTTCTCAGCGGGCCGCCGACGGGATCGCGGCGTTGGCCGGCGTGCTGTCGGCGGCGGCCGCGGGGGCGGGCGCTGCAGTGGGTGCCGGATCGGCCGGTGCGGGCGCTGCGGCCGCGGGTGCCGGATCGGCCGGCGCCGGGGTCGCGGCCGGCGGCGCCGGATCGGCCGGCGCCGGCGTTGCGGCCGGCGGGGCCGCATCGGCGGGCGCGGGCTCGGCCGGTGCCGGGGCCGGATCGGCCGGCGTGGGTTCCACCGGCGCCGGGTCGGCCGGCGGCGTGGGGTCGCTGGGCACGGGCGCGCTGGTGGGCGGCGGCTCCACCGTCACCGGCGGGGCGTCGACCGGCGGCGTCGAGGTCGCGGGCGGGTCGACGGTCGCCGGCGGGACCGGCTCGGTGGTCGGTGGGTCGGCGCGGAAGGCTGTGCTGGTCGTGATGCCGTCGGTGGCCCCGGCGTCGCCGGTCGGCGCCGAAGGCGTGCCCTTGGTGCTGACCCACGTGTCGGGAACGCCGTCGCCGTCGGTGTCGCCGGCGGGCGCGACGCGCGGGGTGCTCGTGGCGCTGCCGGGGTCGGCCGGGGCCGGGTCCCGGGTGCCGTCGATGGACGAGCTGGTGGAGGGCCCGAGCGACGCGACGCCGCCGGCGAGCGTGATGTCGCTGGCCGGAGCGGACGCGCCGCCGTCCGGCGAGCCGGAGCCGCCGGTGCCCGAACCGATGGGCGTGGCGCCCGGGCCGCCGGTGGCGACCGTGGTCGACGCGCTGCGGATGCCCACGGGCCCGCCGCCGAGGCCGGGAAGGAGCACGGGCTGACCGGCGTCGTTGAAGATCGCGTGGCCGCCGGTGCGGTGGTGCTGCTGCTCGGCGACCTGCGCCTGCTCGGACAGCGGCGCGGTCGGCAGCACGAGGCTGCGCGAGTGGTCGCCGGCGACCAGCGGCCAGTGGTCGAAGTGGAACACCGAGCCCTGGAGCACCGTGACGCCGGTCCCGATCAGCGAGAGGGCTGCGGTGACCCCGGCGGCGGCGAAGAGATGGTCGTGGGTGCGATGCTTCATGGGGAGGGAGAGCGGAAGGGACGTCTTCCGTTCCTAGGTGTCGGCGGCTGAAGTCGACTCCTAGAGAGGGGTGAGGACCCGTTGTCCGGTCGGAATTCCGGGGCCTTCAGCATCTACCTCGCATCGTCGCCCCTGGGACGCGTAAACTTGGCGCGTTGCCGCTCATTCCCTGCGGGGCGAAACCTGCTCATCCCTCCCACGGCGGGGCACACGGCCTCCGCCGGCACCCTGCTCGCTGGCCGGTCCACCCCGCGCGGCGATGCCCAGGACGCGCATCGCCTTGAGGCCGAGGCTCAGCTTCTCGCGCCCGTCGGTGGACCCGACGTCGAGGCCCGACAGCTCGCGCACGCGCTCGAGCCGGTAGCGGATCGTGTGCCGGTGGGTGAACAGCCGCTGCGCGGTTCCCGCCACGTTCCCATCGGCGTCCAGGAACGCCTCGACGGTCACCACCAGATCGGTCTCGTACTGCTCGTCGTAGGCGACCAGCGGCTCGATCGTCTCGGCGTAGAAGCGCTGCAGCTCGGCGGGGTCCTCGCTCATGGCCGACAGCAGCAGCCGGTAGGCGCCGGTGTCGTCGAACGCCATGACGCGATGGCCGTCCTCGCCGTCGCTGTCGCCCTCGGCGACGTTGGCGGCCAGGAGCGCCTCGTTGCCGGCGCGGGGCAGGTCGGCGGCGTCGGTCGCCAGACGGCTGCGCCCGAGCGCGAAGCTGTGGCCCGGAAGCGACGCCTTCAGCTCGCGCAGGACCGCCTCGGCGGCGCGCTCGGCGGCGCCGGGGTCCTCACCGGGGATCAGGATCACGACCTCCGATCCAGCCGCGTCGGGCCGGCCCGAGGAGGCGGCGATCGCGGTGGGCGCCACGGCGCGTGCGCCGCGCTCGGCGACCGTGACGACCCGCTCGCGCCAGCCCTCCTCGGCCGGCACGTGCAGCTGGGCGCGCACGACCACCACGGCGGCGCCGCCGGCGACGTCGAGGCCGATGTCGCCCGCCCGCTCCAGGACGGCCTGGCGCTCGACCAGACGCCGGCCGAGCAGGTCGTGCAGGAACGCGGACACCGCCTGCTCGGAGGCGCGCGCCGGCGCGCGCACGCGCTGCACCTCGGACGCCACCAGCGTCGTGACGAGCCGCAAGACCATGGGCGACGGCGGATCTGCCTCGGCGTGCGTGCGCAGTCGCAGCTGACCCACAGGCTCGTCGGCGACGCGCAGCTCCAGCAGCTCGACGCCGTCGGCATCGCCCATCAGCGAGCGCTCGTCGGCCGGTGAGAGCGCGGCCACGGCGAGGACCGCGCCGGACCGATCGGTCAGCGCGAGGCTCGCGTCGAGCGCGCGGGACGCCGCACGGACGACCTCCGGCAGGCCGGCGCCGGACTCGACGGCGTCCGTGACCGCATCCAGAGCCTCGAGGTCGATCCCGGCCGGCGTCCTCGGGGCCGGGCTGGACATTCCGTGCAGTTTAGGGCCCCGAACCTCGCCGCAGCGGCAGACGTGCGGCCGGCCACCGGCCAGGGGACGCTCAGACGCCGATGCGGTCCCAGAACCAGACGATCGCGGCGCCGCCGGCGACGCCGACCGCCGCGAAGGCGGCGAGGACGTAGAGGCTCAGCACGGCGGCCGCCATGCGCTGCCAGATCCGCGAGTACGCCGTCCACGCGGGCACGAGGATGAACGCCACGTACGCCGCCAGGGCGAAGACGCCGCAGCAGGCGGCGACGAGGTAGGTGACCGACAGGTTGCTCACGTACGGGCCCTATTCTGCCGCAGGTACGCGACGAACAGCCCGGCCATGCCGCACAGCGCGAAGATCGCGGCCGCGATTCCCGCGCCGCCGACCACATCCGAGAAGTAGTGCGCCCGCAGGTGGACGCGGGTGAGCGCGACGACGACGGCCACGACGACGCCCGCGACGATGGCGGCCGTCGTGCGGGCCAGCCCCGGCAGCGTGCGCGTGAGCACGAGCGCGATCGCGACCCAGGCGATGGCGTACGCGGCGTGGCCCGACGGGTAGCTCTGGCCCGCGGTGTCGACGAGGCCGCCGGTGGGACGTGGCCGGTCGACCGCCGCCTTGGCGACGTGGACGGCGACCCAGGTGAGGATGATGCCGCTCACGAGCGCCCCGGCCTCGATCGCCCGGCGGCGCACGAGCAGGACCACGACGGTCACCGCCACCGCGGCCCCCACGACCGCGAGGCTGCCGAGGTTCGTCAGCGCACGGGCGATGTCGTCCAGGGTGGCGGTGCGGATCTTGCTCGCCCAGTCGAACGCGGTCCGGTCCCCGGGGACCAGCGCCGTGTCCTGGAGCGTGATGGCGTAGGCGGCGAACGCGAACGCGCCGACGGCCGCGATCGCCAGCAGCGTCGTGAGCTCCAGGCCGAGGTCGCCGGGCGTGATGCGGTTCCAGAAGAAGCGGCGCGGACGGCGCGACCACCGCCACGCCGGGCGCAGCACGCGGGCGGCCGGGCGCAGCAGCGGGCGGTCGAGCTGGACGTCGATCCAGCGCGCGGCCGCGGCGCGACGCTCGTCGTCGCGGAAGCGGCGGAAGAGCCAGACGACCACGGCGATCACCACGATCGTCGTCCCGAGCGCGAGCGTTCCCTGCTCGGCGTAGTGCAGGACGCGATCGAAGCTCTGCCAGAAGACGTAGCCGAGGACCAGGAGCATCGTGGCCCACAGGCCGGCCCCGATGACGTCGTACGGCAGGAAGCGCCGCAGCGGCATGCCCGACGAGCCGGCCAGGAACGGGTTGACCGCGCGCACGAGGCCCACGAACCGGCCGAGGAAGATCGCCTTGCCGCCGTGGCGGTCGAAGAACGCCTCGACCGACCGCAGGCGCTCCTCGGTGATCGAGACCTTCGGCCCATGACGCACGAGGAACGCGCGTCCGAGCCGGCGTCCCGCGTAGAAGCTCGCCAGGTCGCCGGCGACCGCGCAGGCCCACACGAGGGCGATCAGCGCGACGAGCGAGATCGTCCCCTGCCCCGCGACGACGCCGCCGAAGATCAGGAACGTCTCCCCCGGTGCGATCAGGCCGACGAACGCGCCGGTCTCGAAGAACGCCATGACGCCCACGACGACGTAGGTCCACCGCCCGAGCGTGTTGCCGGCGTCCTCGACGATCTTCTTGACGTTGGGGAACTGGACCAGCCCGCTGCCGTAGACGAGCAGGCCGACGACGGCGATCGCCCCGCCGATCAGCAGCGTGGGCTCGAGCTTGCGACGGCGAACGACGAGGAAGACGGCCAGCAAGGCCGCCCCGATCAACGGTGCGGCCTTCACGCCGGGAGGACCTCGCCGCCGTGGGGACCGACGGGCTTGGCGACGTGCGCGCCCTCGAAGAGCGCGCGGGCGGCCTTGCCTGCCTTCTTGTCGTGGAACAGCCCCAGCACGGTCGGACCGCTGCCGCTGACCATGGCGACGTCGGCGCCTGCCTCGCGCACCCGCGCGAGCGTCGCCTCCAGCTCCGGGCGCAGCGACAGCGCAGCGGGCTCCAGCTCGTTGACGCACAGGGCGTCGGGCAGGTCGGGCAGCCCAGCGCGGATGGTCGCCAGCGCGTCGGCCAGGCCGGCCGCGTCGCGCGGCAGGCCGAGGCGGTCGGCCTCACGGAAGACGTCGGCGGTCAGCAGGGGCGCGGCGGAGGGCACGACCAGGACCGCGTAGCGCGCGACGCCGGGCACCCGCTCGACGTGCTCGCCGGCGCCGGTGGCCAGCACGCGCCCGGGGCGCACCTGGGCGGGCACGTCGGCGCCCAGGCCGGTGGCGATGGCGTGCAGCAGCTCGTGATCCTCGTGGCCGGAGGCGCGCGCCAGGAGCCGCAGCGCGGCGCCCGCGTCGGCCGAGCCGCCGGCCATGCCCGCGGCGACCGGGATGCGCTTGTCGATCTCGATCCGCACCGGGTCCCCGCTCCAGCCGGTGGCCGCGCGGAAGCGCTCGATCGCCGTCGTGACGAGGTTGTCGCCGTCGACGCCCGGGCAGTGCACCTCGTCGCGCCCGTCCTCGGCGTCGTGCAGCAGGAGGCGGTCGGCGAGCGTCACCGACTGCATGACCGAGACGAGCTCGTGGCGGCCGTCCGCGCGCGCGGGCCCGAGGAACAGGCAGACGTTGATCTTGCCGGGCGCCCGGGTCTGGAGCCTCACGCGATGATCCTCATGCGCCGATCCGCTCGCCCAGGGCGCGGAACTGGTCGGGGGTGAGCCGCTCGGCGCGCGCGTCCTCGGGCAGGCCGATCTCGACCAGCGCGGCGCGGGCGCGGTCGCGCAGGCCCTTGTCGCCGGAGTCGAGCTGCAGCGATGCCGGCGCGCGATCGCGCCACGCCGGGTCCTTGGCCGCCAGCTGCAGGGAACGCGCCAGCGCCTTGCGCCGGTGCGCGAACGCGCCCTGGACGAGCGTGCGCAACGCCTCGGGCGGCGGCGGGCCGGTGCGCTCGAGGACGACGAGCACCGAGTCGACGTTGGGCACGGGATGGAAGACCGAGCGGGAGACCGACCGGTGGACGCGCACGTCGCAGGCGAGCTGGGCCAGCACGCTGGGCACGCCGTAGGCCGCCGTCCCCGCCTGCGCGGCGAAGCGCTCCCCCACCTCCTTCTGCACCATCGCGACCCACAAGGTCACGGTGGGCAGCTCGAAGACGGTGTTGAGGATCGCCGTCGCCGCGATGCCGTAGGGCAGGTTGGCCACCACCTTGGTCGGCGCGGGGTCCAGCGACGGCAGGTCGAGCGCGAGCGCGTCGGCGAGGTGCAGCGTCGTGTTCGGAAACGGGTCGAGCGCCTCACGCAGCGCGGGCTCCAGCGACCGGTCCAGCTCGACGACGTGCGTGTGCTCCGTCCGCGCGGCGAGGTACTCCGACAGCACGCCCAGGCCGCCGCCGATCTCCAGGACGACGTCCTCGGGACCCAGCTTGGCGGCGCGCTCGATGACCCCCAGGATGTTCGAGTCGACCAGGAAGTTCTGGCCGAGGTCCCGCTTGGGGCGGACCGCGAACGTGCGCATCCGGCGCAGGCTCGGCTGCGACGGGAGCTCGGAGGACGGCGGCTCGGTCACCACCGGAAGAGCTGGGCCGCGTTGCGCTCGACGAGCGCCTCGAACTCGGCGTAGGCCTGGCCGCGCTGCTCGGCGACGAACTGCGCCGTCTCGGTCACGTACGCCGGCTGGTTGCGCTCCTTGCGCATCGGCTGCGGCGTCAGGTACGGCGCGTCGGTCTCGACGAGGATCCGGTCGTCGGGAACGCGCGCGGCCGCCTCGGCGAGGTCCTCGTTCTTGGGGTACGTGACGTTGCCCGCGAACGAGATCCACCAGCCCTCGGCCAGGCACTCGTCCAGCCGGTCGGGCATCGAGAAGCAGTGCAGGATCACGTCGACGCCTGCGGCGCGCTCGCGCAGGGTGGCGATCGTGTCGTCCTCGGCCGAGCGGGTGTGGATCACCAGGGGCTTGGCGGTGTCGCGCGCCAGCTCGATCTGGGCGTGGAACGCGCGCTCCTGGTCGGCACGCGGCGCATAGTCGCGGAAGAAGTCCAGGCCGGTCTCGCCGATCGCGCGGCAGCGGTCGTGCGCCGCCAGCGCCTGCAGCTCGACGAGGTGGCCGTCGTCGAACCCCGTCGCCTTGTTGGGGTGGTGGCCGATCGCCGCGTAGACCTGCGGGAAGGCCTCTGCCGCCGCCAGCGCCGCCCGCCCGGTCTCCCCGTCCTGGCCGATCGTGAGGATCCGGTTGACGCCCGCCTGCGTGGCGGCCTTCACCAGCTCCGCCTCGTCGGGCGCGCAGGAGTCCAAGTGCGTATGGGAGTCGATCATGCGGCCTTCGAGGCCTGGTGCTTGGGAAACAGCGGGTCGAGATCGGTGACCTGCGTCGGGACGGCGGCGCCCAGGCGCGCACCGCTGATGGCCAGCTCGGGCGAGCCGAGCGCGTCGAGCAGGATGCCGGCCCGTTCCGGGATCCAGGCGTGCACGAGCACCGTGACGACGCGCAGCCCCTCGGCCAGCGTGGCCAGCACGCGGTCCAGGTCGGCGGCGCGCTCCTCGTCCTTGGCGAGCTTCCAGGGCGCCTGCTCTTCGACGTAGCGGTTCAGGCGCCGCACGCGCTGCCAGATCTCCTCCAACGCGGGCGTCAGCTCCGCTCGGCCGACCAGCGCGCTGACGCGATCGGCCAGGCCGTCGAAGTCCGGGGCCAGCGTCGGGTCGACGTCGACCTGCGGGACGGCGCCGTCGCGGTAGCGCAGGATCATCTTGATCGTGCGGCTGGCGAGGTTGCCGAAGTCGTTGGCCAGCTCGGACTCGTAACGCTGCTCGAACTCGGCGGTCGACACCGAGCCGTCCTGGCCGAAGCTCACGTCGCGCAGGAGGTAGAAGCGCAGCGCGTCGGACCCGAACTCCTCGATGACCTTGAACGGGTCGAGCACGTTGCCGAGCGACTTGGACATCTTGTGCCCGTCCATCAGCAGGTAGCCGTGGACGAAGACGTGGCGGGGCAGCGGGATGTCGGCGGCCATGAGCAGCGCCGGCCAGAAGACGGTGTGGAACTTCAGGATGTCCTTGGCGATGACGTGGGTGTCCGCCGGCCAGAACCTCTCGCGCAGGTCCTCGCCGGGGCGGGCATAGGTCAGCGCGGTGTAGTAGTTCAACAACGCGTCGAACCACACGTAGAACACGTGGCTCTCGTCCCACGGGACCGGGACGCCCCAGGTGAGCTTGCCGCGGGTGAGCGAGACGTCCTGCAGGCCGCCGCGGATGAACGACAGGGCCTCGTTGTAGCGCGACGGCGGCGAGACGAAGCCGGGCTGGTCGGCGTAGAGCTGCTCGAGGCGCTCCTGCAGGGCCGAGAGCTTGAAGAAGTAGTTCTCCTCCTGCTCCCAGGTGAGCTCGATCAGGTGGATGGGGCACTTGCTGCCGTCCACGATCTCGGACTCGGACTTGAAGTCCGCGCAGCGGGGGCAGTACCAGCCCTCGTAGGTCCCGAGCTCGACGTACCCGTTGTCCTTGACGCGCGTGAGCACCTCCTGGACACCCTTGATGTGCTCGGGGTCCGAGGTGCGGATGAAGAAGTCGTTGGTGGCGTTCAGCAGCGGCGCCAGCGCCTTGAAGCGCTCGGCGTTCTTGTCGGCCAGCTCGCGCGGGGTCACGCCGGCGGCCTCGGCGGCCAGCGCTACGGGCTCGCCGTGCTCGTCGGTGCCCGTCAGGAAGAACACGTCCTCGCCGAGCTGCCGGTGGTGGCGCGCCATGACGTCCGCGGCGATCGTCGTGTACGCGTGCCCGAGGTGCGGGGCCGCGTTGACGTAGTAGATGGGCGTCGTGACGTAGAAGGACATCGCCGCCTAACGCTACCGGGGCGCGAGCGCCATTCCGGTCGCCGGGCGACCACGGCGGCGCCGCCGGGCCACACCGCCCCCTCCGGCGCCCGCCGCCAGAAGGCCGAGCCCCGCCCAGGCCGCCCACGGGACGCGGCGGTCGGCGCGCCCGCCCGGCAGCGCGCGCGGGACGTCGGCAGGCGTGCGCAGCGCCGGCGCCACCCGTGGGCGCGACGGTGCCCGTGGCGCGACCGCGGGCGGCGCGGCGACCGGCGCCGGCGGCTCCCCGGCGCCGGCCATGAGCGTGAGCGGGTCGATGTATCCGTGGCGCACCCCGGCGCGCCGCGCGCCGAGGCGCAGGACGCCGCGAGCCCCCAGGCGCCCGAGGACCGTCCCCGCCGCGACCGCGGCGCCGCGGCGCACGCCGACGGCCCCCAGGCCGAGCTCCGTGGCCACCAGCCGCCCGCAGCGCACGCTCACGCCGCGCTCCCACCGCGGCACGCGCCCCGCGTAGGACACCGTCCCGGTGCACGCCGCGACCACGGGCGCGCCCGGCCGCCCGGCCAGGTCGATGCCCCTCCGCGCGCCACCCACGTAGGGCGCCGCCGGATCGAACGAGAACGTCCGCGCCACCGTCGCGTCGGCGACCGGCCGCTGCCAGCGGTCAGGCGCGCCCCAAACGGTGGCCGGAAAGGCGAAAAGCGACGCCAGGACCACGATGACGCGAAGGAGCACCGACCGATCGTGGGGCACCCCAGGGTCGGTGCGGTTCGGGCGTGGCGAGATCGGCACAGCTCCGCGCGCGTTTCGTGACGAATCGCGCCTCCACCGGGGCGCCGGCGTCCGGGCGCCGCGAGCGCCCCAGGCGCCCCGCTACCGCTCCATCAACGCCCGGTACAGCGCGTTGGCGCTGGTCCCGGTCAGCTCGGCGACGACGCCGGCCGCCGGCCGCGCCCGCGCGCCCGCCTCGACCAGCCGCGCCAGCGCGTCCACGGCCGGGCCGAGCTCCGCCTCCTCGCCCGCCCCCGCGCCGATCACCACGACGACCTCGCCGCGCGGATCCTCGGAGGCGTAGCGCTCGGCCAGCTCGGCGGCCGTGCCGCGCACGACCTCCTCGTGCACCTTGGTCAGCTCGCGGCACACCGCCACCGGGCGCTCGGCGTCGACCGCGGCCAGCGCCGCCAGCGCGGCGCCCACGCGCCGGGGCGACTCGAACGCCACCAGCGTCTCGCCCGCGCCGCGAAACAGCGTCTCCAGCTCGCCGCGCTTGCGCGGCAGGAAGCCGACGAAGCGCCACGTCGTGGCGGGCAGCCCGGAGACCACGAGCGCGGTCAGCGCCGCGCTCGGGCCCGGCAGGACCTCGACCCCGATGCCCGCCGCCACGCACGCCTGCACGAGCAGGAAGCCCGGGTCGTTGACGAGCGGCATCCCGGCGTCGCTGACGAGCGCGACGGTCTCGCCCTCCTGCATGCGGGCCACGAGCTCCGAGGACCGCGCGGCCTCGTTGTGCTCGTGGTAGCTGACCGTCTTGGCCTTCACGCCGTAGCGGTCGAGCAGCACCCGCGTGCGGCGCGTGTCCTCGCAGGCGACCACGTCGGCCTCGCGCAGCGCGCTGAGGACGCGCAGCGTGACGTCCTCGAGGTTGCCGATGGGCGTCGGGCAGACGACCAGCGATCCGGTCATCGGTCGCGCCCGTCCGCGAGGTCCATCGCCAGCAGCGCGGCGCCGATCATCCCGGAGGCGTCGCCGAAGTGGGTCGGCTTGACCTGCACCTGATCGCGCGACGGCGCGAGAGCGCGCCCCGCCACGACCTCGCGGGCCGGGTCGAGCAGCAGGTCGCCCGCAGCGACCACGCCGCCCCCGATGAGCACGACTTCGGGGTTGAGCACGTTGACGACGTTGCAGATCCCCACGCCCAGGAACGTCCCGACCGACGCGACGACGTCGCGGGCCACCGGGTCGCCGTCGTGGGCCAGCTCGGTCGCCAGCATCCCGCTGATCTCGCGGCCGGCGGCCAGCGCGCGGCCGAAGCCGGAGTCCGGCAGCTCGAGGGCCACGCGCCGCGCCTCGCGCCCCAGGGCGGTCCCGGACACCACGGTCTCCAGGCACCCGCGGTTGCCGCAGGTGCACAGCCGGCCGTTGACGTCGACGACCATGTGCCCCCACTCGCTGGCCGCGCCGCTCGCGCCGTGGAGCAGCTTGCCGTCGACGATCGTCCCGCCGCCGATCCCGGTGCCGAGCGTCAGCAGCGCCGCGGTGGAGGCGCCCTGGGCGGCGCCGCGCCGGTGCTCGGCGACCATCGCCGCGTTCGCGTCGTTGTCGACCACCACCGGGACACCGAGGCGCTCGGCCATCACGTCGCGGAACGGCACGTCGCGCAGCGGCAGGTGGACGGTGGTGGCAGCGACGCCGGTCCGGGCGTCCACCAACGACGGTATCCCGAAGCCGACGGCCCGGACCTCCTCGCCCGCGGCCTCGCGAGCTTCCTCGACGGCCGCAACAAGCGCGTCGATCAGCTGTTCGGTGTCCTTGCCCTCACGCGAGTGGCGAAACACACGGTGGTGCACGTTGAGGTCGGAGTCGACGACCCCGGCGAGCAGCTTCGTTCCGCCGAGGTCGACGCCGATCACGCACCCGGCGGTCATGCGCGTCACCCTATCCGCTCGATGTCCGACCGCTCCGACCCCCCACCCGAGTACACGAAGTACCGATCGGGGCCGCGCCTGCCACGCCGTGGCGGCCGGACGGGCTCACCGATCGACGAGCTGGGCGACGTGCGCGGCACCGCCGGGCCGGTCGCACCCGGCGCCCCCGGGTCGGGGACGGCCGACGACGGCGCCGACCGCCATGTCTACGGCGCCCGCCGCCGGCGGGGGCTCGGGCTGCCACTGCCCGGGCGGCGGCGCCGCGGCCTGCCGGGTGCGCCCCGCGGTCCGCTCTCGGTCGGCCGGGTCGTCAAGTGGATCGTCCTGGCCGCGATCGGCTGGGTCGCGCTCTCGCTGGTGCTGTTCCTCATCAGCGCCCAGATCCAGCAGGGGGCGCTCAGCGGCAAGGTCTCTCTGGGCGGCGCGGGCTTCCCGCTGACGAGCCCGAACAACGTCCTCGTCCTGGGCTCCGACGCGCGGCCCAAGGGCTCCAAGGAGGCGGGCGCCCAGAGCGGCGGCAGCCGGTCGGACTCGATCATGCTCATGCGCGTCGGCGGCGGCAAGAACGCGCGCCTGTCGATCCCGCGCGACACCGTCGTCGACATCCCCGGCCACGGCCGCAACAAGATCAACGCGGCCTACGCGTTCGGCGGCCCGGCGCTCGCCATCAAGACGATCGAGCAGTACCTCGGCATCAAGGTCAACCACGTGATGGAGGTCAGCTTCGTGAACTTCCCACAGCTGATCGATGCGATGGGCGGCGTCGACTACACCGGCGGCTGCGTCGTCTCGCGCATCAACGGCGGCTTCAAGAACGGCGGCTTCACGCTGCGCCTGAAGAAGGGCACGACCCACATCGACGGCAAGCAGGCCCTCGCGCTCGCGCGCACGCGGCACAACGACTGCAACAAGAACGAGTCGGACCTCACGCGCGCCCGGCGCCAGCAGAAGCTCCTCTCGGCGATGAAGTCCCGCCTGCTCTCGCCGTTCGCGTTCCCGCGGCTGCCGCTCATCGCCTGGAACACGCCGAAGGCGCTGCGCTCGGACATGAGCGGACCGACCCTGCTGGGCCTCTTCGGCGCGCTGGCCACCAGCGGCTCGCCGCCGACCCGGATCCTCAAGCCCGACGGCTTCGAGAGCGCCCCGGGCGGCGGGGCCGGCCTGCACGTCTCCGCCGCGGAGAAGCAGCGCGACGTGGCGCGCTTCCTGAAGGGGTAGCCGAAGGAGTCGGCGGCCGCGCGAGCGGCCCCCCGGGCCGGCGTTGCGGCGGCTACTTCTTCGGCTTCTTGTCGGCCGAGGACTTCGACTCGGACTTCGGCTTCGCGTCGCTCTTGGACTCCGACGAGGGGGACGCCTTGGCGGTCTCGGCCTTCTTCTCGGCCTGCTTGGCCTCGTGCTTGTCGGCGCCCGACTCGGCGGACTCGCGCAGCTCGCGATTGCGGCGCTTGGTGCCGTAATCGGTGTTGTAGAAGCCTTTGCCCTTGAAGTGGACGGCGACGGGGTGGAAGACGCGCTCCAGCGGCACACCCGTCTCCGGGTCCT
>JAWVGD010000172.1:0-3767 GCA_033855515.1 Baekduia sp. | reverse complement strand
GCCGGCACGGGCAACCCGTTCTTCACGACCGACACCGCGGCGGCGCTGCGGGCAGTCGAGATCCACGCCGAGGCCATCCTCATGGCCAAGAACGGGGTGGAGGGCGTCTACACCGCGGACCCGCGCGAGGACCCCGAGGCGATGCTCATCCCCGAGATCACGCACATGGAGGCGCTGCAGCGGGGACTGCGGGTGATGGACGCCACGGCGCTCACGCTCTGCATGGAGAACCGGCTGCCGATCCACGTCTTCAACATGGACGACGAGCACAACATCGAGCGGATAGTGTCGGGCGAGCGCGTCGGCACCCTGGTCAAGCCGGAGTCGGCCTCATGACGGCTCACGGCCCGACCGCACGAGCAACCATCGTCATGAGGTCAGGAGAGTCATCATGAGCGAGCTGATCGACGAGCTGCTGGCCGAGGCCGGCGAGCGCATGAGCACGGCCGTCCAGGCCGCCCAGAACACGTTCTCCTCGGTCCGCACGGGCCGCGCGAGCCCGTCGGTGCTCGACCGCATCATGGTGGACTACTACGGGGCGCTGACGCCGGTCAAGCAGCTGGCCACCGTCAACGTGCCCGAGGCCCGCCTGATCACCGTGCAGCCCTACGACGCGTCCTCGATCAAGGTCATCGAGAAGGCGATCATGGAGTCCGACGTCGGCCTGACCCCGAGCAACGACGGCCGGATCATCCGCCTGTCGATCCCCGAGCTCAACGAGGAGCGCCGGCGCGACCTGGTCAAGGTCGTGCGCGGCCTCGCCGAGGACGGCCGGATCTCGGTTCGCAACGTCCGCCGCGACATCATGCACGACCTCAAGAGCCTCAAGGACGAGGGCGACGTCGGCGCCGACGACGAGCGCCGCGGCGAGCAGGAGCTGCAGAAGCTCACCGACGCCCGGATCGCCGAGCTCGACGTCCTCCTGAAGGCCAAGGAAGAAGAGATCCTCGAGGTGTGAGCGGACCACTCGCCCAGGGGGCTCGGGTCCGTGCACGAGCTCGCCCACGGGGCTCGCTCGCACGGCGATCGGCAGGGCGGACGTGACCGCCGCCAAATACGTCGCGATCATCACCGACGGCAACGGCCGCTGGGCGCAGGCCCGCGGCCTGCCCGTCGCCGAGGGCCACAAGGCCGGCGCCGACGTGGTCAAGGCGCGGCTGCGCGACGCGGCCGAGTTCGGCGTGCGCGAGCTGACGGTCTACTCGTTCTCCACCGAGAACTGGTCGCGGTCGGCCGAGGAGGTCACCGCGCTGATGCGCATGTTCTCCGAGCGGATCCTGGCGGAGACCCCGGAGCTCAAGGACGAGGGCGTCCGCATGCGGTTCATCGGCCGGCGCGACCGCGTGGCGGGCGCGCTGCTGGAGCAGATGGACTGGGCCGAGCAGGAGACCGCCTCCAACGACCGGATCACGTTGTACGTGGCCTTCAACTACGGCGGCCGGGCGGAGATCGTCGACGCCGCCGCGCGGTTCACGGGCGGCACCGAGGACGACTTCCGCAGGCTGCTCTACGCGCCCGAGCAGCACGATCCCGACCTCGTGATCCGCACGAGCGGCGAGCAGCGGATGAGCAACTACCTGCTGTGGCAGTCGGCCTACTCGGAGCTCGTCTTCCGCGACGAGCTCTGGCCGGACTACTCGCGTGAGGCGTTCCGCGCCACGCTGGACGAGTACGCGTCCCGCGCACGCCGGTTCGGGGGGCGCTGAAGATGCCCCAGCCGCGACGCAGTGGGGCCGCGGCGCAACGACGGGGCGGCGGCTCGCGCGCGGCGGGGGGCGCCAGGGCGCGCCGGCGGCGCAGCAGCGGCGGCGGCTCCGACCTGGGCAGCCGGCTGATGGTCGCGGCCTGGGCGATCCCGGTCGCCGTGGCGATGGTCATCCTCGGCGGCTGGGTGTTCGTCGCGGGCCTGGCGGTGCTGGGCCTCGTCTGCCTGCACGAGCTGTTCTCGATGTTCGCGCGGGCGCGGCCGGCGCGGCTGGCGGGCCTCGCCGGGCTCGTGGGGCTTCTGCTGGCCGCGGAGCTCGGCGACCGTGGCACGGTCCTGCTGGTCTTCATGGCCTGCATCCCGCTGACCTTTCTCGTGGCCGCCAACCAGCGCGGGGGCGGGGGCGCGCCGGGCATCGCGGTGACGGTCATGGGTCTCGCGTGGGTGGGCCTGGCGCTGGCGCATGCGGTCCTGCTGCGGGATCTGCCGCACGGCGGCGCGCTGGTGTTCGCGGTGCTGCTGGGGACGTTCGTGGGCGACACCGGCGCCTATCTCGGCGGCAGGGCGTTCGGGCGCCGCAGGCTGGCCCCCGGCATCTCCCCGAACAAGACGATCGAGGGCCTGGCCATCGGCGTCGTCGTCGGGACCGCCGCGGTGTGGTGGGCGGGCCTCAGCCAGGAGTGGTTCGGGGGGACCAAGGGCGCGGTCCTGGGGCTGGCGGTCGCGCTGGCCGCGCCGCTCGGCGACCTCTTCGAGTCCTATTTGAAGCGCGACGCCGGCACGAAGGACACGGGCACGCTCTTCGGCGCCCACGGCGGGGCGCTGGACCGCCTCGACGCGGTGATGTTCACCGCGGTGACCGGCTACTACGTGTGGCTGGCGCTGACCTGAGCGCGGGTCTGCGCGCCGGCCTGCTCGGGGTCGCGCTGGGCGAGGCCCTGGGGCTGCCGTGGGCCGGCCGATCGCCGCGCGAGATCAAGCGCGACCGGCTCCTGGACGAGGTCGCGAGCACCGGCGCGGTGACCGCCGCGGTGCTGGCCGCCGCGCGCGGCGTCGCCGACGTCGCGCCCCGCAGCGGCCTGCCCGGCGGCCTGGTCGCGGGCTGGCGCGAGCCCGATCCCCGTCCGCGGCGCGCGGCGGCGCTCCGCTTCGGCTTCGCGGCCGTGGTGGTCGCCGACCTCGCCGCGGCGGCGGTGGCCGGCCGGCCGCTGCACCATCTCGTCGCCGACCACGCCGACGACTGGCCGCCGCCGTTTCGCGGCGTCGCCTACGACGACCGCGCGGTCGTCGACGCGCTGCTGGCCGTCCTGCACCGCCACGACGACCCGTCGGAGGCGATGCGTGCGGCGGTCCGCCTCGGCGGCGGCGGGACGGCGCTGCTCGGCGCGGTCGTCGGCGGCATCCTCGGCTGCCGCCGCCCGACGGCGATCGACCGCGTGCCCTGGCGCGACCGCGTGACCCTGCCGGCCGACGCCGCGCTGGACGCTGCGGTCGCGGGCCTCGTGGCCGCCTCCTAGGCCGCACGGCCTTGTCCTGATTTCAGGAATTCGCGGGCAGCATCCGGGCGCCTGCTGCGCCCGAATTTCCGAATCAGGACACGAGCCTGCTCGGCGCGGGATACTCGCCCCACGTTCACGACCAGGAGGGACAGGGAGATGACTGAAGCGGGCGCAACGCTGCTGCAGGGCGGCCGGGTCGTCAGCGCGGACGGCGAGTACGACGCCGACGTCCTGATCGTCGGCGAGCAGATCGCCGCCGTCGGCGAGGTCGCGGCCCCGGCCGGCGCCGAGGTGATCGACGTGAGCGGGTGCAGGGTGATGCCCGGCCTGATCGACAACCACACGCACCTCTCCATGCCGTTCATGGGGATGATGTCCTCCGACGACTACGACACCGGCACGCGCGCCGCCGCCGCCGGTGGGGTCACCTGCCTGGTGGACTTCGCCATCCAGCGCGAGCCCGACCAGTTGCGCTCCGCGCTGGCCGAGTGGCAGGGCCGGGCCGCCGGCGCCGCGCACGTCGACTACGGCTTCCACATGGCGATCACGAACGCCAACGAGGC
>JAWVGD010000171.1:0-3122 GCA_033855515.1 Baekduia sp. | reverse complement strand
ACTACGACGCTCAGGTCGACGACGCGCGCCACACGATGTTCCTGGCGCGCACCGCGGCCTCCTACGGCGCCCAGATCGCCACGCGGGCCCAGGCGGTGGGCTTCCTGCGCGAGGGCGAGCACGTCACGGGCGTCAAGGTCCGGGACCTCGAAGCCGGTCCCGACGCGCCGCCGATCGAGCTGCGCGCGCGCCAGACGATCAACGCCACCGGCGTCTGGACCGACGACACGCAGGACATGGTCGGCGCGCGCGGCCAGTTCCACGTCCGGGCCTCCAAGGGCGTGCACCTGCTCGTCCCGCGCGACCGCATCCACGGCGACACGGCCCTGACGATCCGCACCGAGACCTCGGTCCTGTTCGTCATCCCGTGGGGCCGGCACTGGATCGTCGGGACCACCGACACCGACTGGACGCTCGACAAGTCGCACCCGGCCGCGAGCAAGAAGGACATCGACTACCTGCTGGAGCACGTCAACCGCTATCTCGTCACGCCGTTGGGCCACGACGACGTCGAGGGCGTCTACGCGGGGCTGCGCCCGCTGCTGGCCGGCGAGTCGGAGTCCTCCAGCGCGCTGTCGCGCGAGCACATCGTCGCCCACCCGGTCCCGGGCCTGGTCGCGGTGGCCGGAGGCAAGTACACCACCTACCGGGTGATGGCCGCCGACGCGGTCGACGCCGCGGTGCACGGCCTCGAGGACGACGTGTCGCGGTCGGTCACCGACCGCGTGCCGCTGCTGGGCGCCGACGGCTACATCGCGCGCTGGAACGCGCGCGCCCGGATCGCCGACGAGAGCGGCATCCACGTCACGCGTATCGAGCACCTGCTCAACCGCTACGGGTCGCTCACCGACGACCTGCTGGAGATGATCGCCGAGCACCCCGAGCTCGGCAAGCCGATGGAGGGCGCCGACGACTACCTCGCCGTCGAGGTCGTCTACGCGGCCACGCACGAGGGCGCGGCGCACCTGGAGGATGTCCTGACGCGCCGGATGCGGGTCTCGATCGAGACCTGGGACCGGGGCCTCAGCGCCGCCGAGCCTGCCGCGCGCCTGATCGCCGGTCCGCTGGGCTGGGACGAGGCGGACATCGCCAGCGAGGTCGAGCACTACCAGGCGCGCGTCGCCGCCGAGCGGCAGTCCCAGGAGCGCGACGACGACCTCGGTGCCGACGCGGCGCGCCTCGGCGCGCCGGACATCGCCCCGACGCTGCCGGTCGAGCGGCTCACGACGCGCAACACCCGCGCGTCCGGCTCAGCGGAGCCGGTCAGCGAGCAGGAGCACGCCGGAGAGCCGGTCTCACCGCGCGGCTGATCGCGGCCGGGGCGGCCGGGTGCCGCGTGAGGCGGGCGGCGCCACGGACGCGCCGCCCGGCCGCTCCGGACGCCGGCGGAGCCAGCTGCGCGGCCCGCCGGTGCAGGAGGTCGACCAGCTCGGCGGTCGGCCGGAACGGGTCGGCGATCGTCGCGCCGGTGACGAGCGCGACCGCCGCCCACGGCACGCCGGCGACCTCGGCCAGCAGCAGCGGCCCTGCGGGGACACGCCGGCTGTCGAGCGCTGCGAGCCGCGCGACCGCCTCGGCGTCGTCGGGGAACGCGTGGCGGATCGTCACGCCATCGATCATGCCGCGGCCCCCGCGGCCTCGACGAGCGCCTCGGCCATGAGCGCGGCGGTCGCGTCGTCGCCGCGCTCGGGGTGCCACTGCACCCCGAGGGCGAATCGCCGGCCCGGGACCTCGAGCGCCTCGACGAGTCCGTCGGGCGCGGTGGAGGTCACCCGCAGGCCCGGTGCCAGCCGCTTGACGGCCTGGTGGTGCTCGGAGACGACGCCGGGCGCGCCGCCGAGCAGGCGCCGCGCCAGCGTGCCGCCGGCGGTGGCGACCTCGTGCACGTCGCGGTGGTCGAGCGCGTCGAAGCCGGCCTCGGGCAGGTGCTGGTGCAGCGTGCCGCCGTGCAGCACGTTCATCAGCTGGGCGCCGCTGCAGATGCCGAGGACCGGAAGGTCGGTCCGCAGCGCGCCGCGCAGGGCGGCGAGGTCGCGCAGGTGGCGCGTGAGGTCGGTGTGGGGGACGTGCTCGCCGGGCGCCTCGCCGTACAGCCGCGGGTGGACGTCGGGCTCGCTGCCGCCGAGCACGAGCGCGTCGGCGCCCGCGAGGTCCAGGCCGGCCTGGGCACCGGTGACGACGCGGACGCGCGCGCCGGCGCGCTCCAGCCAGTCGCGGTAGGGCGCAGGCTCCTCGCGGCCGAGCAGCAGCAGGACGGTCGGCCGCGCGTCGTCGGCCGCGGCGTTCTTGTAGGCGTCGAGGAACGTGCGGCGCGCTCGGGCGACCCGCTTGCGCGCGGCGTCCTCCGAGAGGTCCAGCAGCTCGCCCACCTCGCGGAGCGAGAGGCCGGCCTCGAAGCGCAGCAGCAGGATCAGGCGCTGGTGAGCGGTGAGCTGCCCCAGCGCGCCGGCCAGCAGTGGATCGCGCGGCGCCTCGCCCGCGCCGGCCGGCGGCGCGGCGAGTCCGTCGTGCAGCGCGACGTGCTCGCGGCGCTTGCGGCGGCGCAGCTCGTCGAGCGCCAGGTTCGTCGCCGTGCGGTGCAGCCAGGCGCGCAGCACGGGGTCGCTCGCGCCCCGCGGGGCGCTGCGCCACGCCCGCAGGAGCGCTTCCTGGCACAGGTCCTCCGCGGTCTCGCGGTCGCCGACCATGCGGGTCAGCCGCCGCGTCAGCGGGCGGGTCTGCTCGGCGAGGATCGCGTCGAAGGTCATCTCACTGCTTCAGACGCACGGGCGGTCGCAGACCGGACACGTCCGGAAGGCTACGGCCTGCGTAGAAGCCGGTGATGACCCTGCCCGACGGCACGATCGACCCCCGCAGCGGCGAGACCGGGCTCGCCGCGCCGGCGATCGTCCTCGCCACGTAGCCTCCCGCGCGTGCCCGACGCCTGCGTCTTCTGCAAGGTCATCGCCGGCGAGCTGCCCGCGTCGATCGTCTACGAGGACGAGCAGCACGTCGGGTTCCTCGACGTGCGGCCGCTGTTCGAGGGGCACACGCTGCTGGTGCCGCGGGCGCACGTCGAGACGCTCGCCGATCTGCCGGCCGACGCCGTCGCGCCCTTCTTCACGCTGACCCAGCGGCTGTCG
>JAWVGD010000170.1:0-5705 GCA_033855515.1 Baekduia sp. | reverse complement strand
CGCCTTTCGGCGGGGCCCTCGTCTGTTGCCCGGGACCGGCCGGGGGCGGCGCGCGTGAGGCGCGCCGCCCGAGGACCCGGTCTCAGTAGGTGGGCGGCAGCGTGGCCGTCGCCCCCGGGGTCGACGGCGCGCCGGCCAGCACGTCGGCCTCGCCGGGCCGCACGCCCACGGCGTTGTTGGTGCCGTCGCCGCCGTAGTTGTCGACGCCCCAGAACGTGGCGTCCAAGCCGGCGAGCTCCTGTTCCTCGGTGACGCGCAGCCCGGTCGTCTTCTCGAAGAACAGGCAGATCAACAGGCACGGGATGCCCGCGATCGCCATGTCGACGGCGACGCCGGCCAGCTGCATCCACGGGGTGATCTCCGCGTGCCCAAGGGCGTAGGCGCCCTCGAGGCCGGGGTAGCCGCCGGTCTTCGTGCCCCACGCGATGAAGCCGGTGGCGATCGCGCCGACGACTCCCGGCCCGAGGGCCAGCGGGACGACCTTCGGCTCGTCGATGCGCATCCGGCGCAGCAGCGTGGCGGTGCCCAGGGCGACCAGCGGGCCGAACATCGACAGGATCAGGACCTGCCACGGCTTGCCGACGTCGAACAGGGTGCCGCAGATGACCGCGCCCGAGAGCGGGCCGAGCAGCGCCCAGAGCGGCTCACGCCGGCGGTAGGCGATGACCGCGCCGGCGACGCCACCGCCGATGAAGGCGGCGAAGATGTTCGTCAGCACGATGCCGAAGCCCGATTCGGTGAACGAGATGCCGTAGAAGCCCTGCCCGGGGATGATGAAGCCCGACGACAGCGCGATGAACGGCAGCGCGAACATGATGATCAGGACGCCGGCGGCGACGAGCCCGACGTTCTGAGCGGCGGGCGCCGAGCCGCTGTGATGGGGGTCGAAGGCGCCGAGCCGCGGCTTGAGCCGCCAGCTGAGCACCGCGACCCACGTCCCGGCGAAGATGTACAGCGGGAAGATCCCGTCGAAGTCGTGGGTGCCGTGGTTCGTGAGCGGCCCCACGGGGCCCCAGCAGAAGTACGCGACCAGCGGCGACAACACGAGCCCGATGATGGCGGCCATCGTGTAGAGCGGCGCGGGCTTCATGCGCTCCATGGCGCCGGTGTGGATCAGCGCCAGGGTGCCCATGGAGAACGCCACGAAGAACACCAGGAAGATCTGGAGGACGTCGGCCTCGGGCAGGATCTTGGGGTCGATCTGACCGGCGAAGTGGGTCTGGAACTGACCGCCGATCCACCAGTCCTTCAGTGCCTGCCCGAGCGGATGGGGGATGCCGAAGGCCTGGTTGAACTGCCAATTCCAGATCCCGTAGCCGATGACGAGCGTTCCACCACCGGCGACCAGCGACGAGATCAGCTTCTGGACCCAGGTGTCCAGGGTGTTCTTCCGGCGGACCAGCCCGACGTCGATGAAACCGAGGGCCAGGATGACCAGGACGACGCTCACGGCGCCGACCGAATACAGCAGCGACAGCAACAGGTTGTTGGTGGTCAGCTGCTCTTTGATGAACGGCATGAATCCTCCTCACAGGAACGGACGGCCCGGTCGCCAGCGGCGCCGGGATACTGCTCTCTCCCCTCGGCCGACCCTGTGCCGTGGAGGTCTTCCGCACACCCGCATACTGTATACTTGGATGCAGGAGTCCGTCAACATGGGCATCTCGCCCGTGAAGAGGAGAGAGCCCTGAAGTGAACGTCTCAGCGAACCTCGTGGACCTGTGCGTGCGCGAGTTGCAGATGTGTGGAGTGCACGAGGGGGAGACGGTCGCCGTCCTCTCCCAGGGCGAGGAGCGCATGGACTATGCGTCCGCCTTCCTGGTCGCGGCCGGCCGGCTCGGCGCCACGACCTTCCACGTGCGCGTGGCCGACGTGTCGTCCTCGGTCGGCGGCGAGGTCGGCACCTGGACCGTCGGCAGCACGCCGCTGGCCGGCAACCGCCCCGCCATCGAGGCGCTCAAGCAGGCCGACCTGATGGTCGACACGATCTTCCTGCTCTTCTCGCCCGAGCAGCGCGAGATCCAGGCGTCGGGGACGCGCATCCTGCTCTGCATGGAGCCCGTCGACAACCTCGCGCGGATGTTCCCGACGCCGGACCTGCGCCGCCGCGTCGAGGCCGGCCAGGAGATCCTGTCGGCGGCGCAGGAGCTGCGCTTCACGAACCCGGCCGGGACCGACATCACCTACGAGCTGGGCGCCTACCCGGTGATGACCCAGTACGGCTACACCGACACGCCGGGCCGCTGGGACCACTGGCCGTCGGGCTTCGTCTTCACCGGCGGCGCCGACGACGGCGTCGACGGCAAGGTCGTGATCGCCCCGGGCGACATCCTCCTGCCGTTCAAGGACTACGCGCGCGAGCCCGTCGAGATGACGGTCGAGCACGGCCGCATCGTCGACATCCGCGGCGGGGTCGAGGCCGAGCTCTTCCGCGACTACATGGAGAGCTTCGACGACCCCGAGGCCTACGGGATCTCCCACATCGGCTGGGGCCTCATGAAGGAGGCGCGCTGGTCGGGGCTTGCGACCGACCGCCGCAGCATCCAGATGGAGGTCCGCTCCTTCTACGGCAACGTCCTGTTCTCCACCGGCCCCAACGGGGAGCTCGGCGGGACGAACGAGACCGCCTGCCACCTGGACGTCCCGATGCGCGGCTGCAGCTTGTACCTCGATGACGAGCCGGTGCTCGTCGACGGGGACATCGTCGTCGACGAGATGCGCGTCGCGAAGACCGCAACGGCCTGAGCGCCAGGGAGCCCCATGATCGAGAAGTCCCAGCAGTGAGGAGCCTGACCCGGGTGGAGCCGGGGTGGCGGATGCTCCCCCAGGGCCGCGCGTTCAGCGCGGAGTTCCTGCGGCTGCGCGAGGCGGCCTTCGGCTGGCTCGAGCCCTACTACGACCGTACGCACCTCACGCGCGCGGCGGACTGGATGCTCGTGCTCGCGCCCGATGCGCCCGAGCACCTCGTCCTCGCCGCGCTGATGCACGACCTCGAGCGGTCGGTGCCCGGCGGCCCCGTCCTGGACAAGGCCAACATGGCCTGGGACGACCTCGCCTACAACACCGCGCACACGCACCGCTCGGCCGAGGTCGTCTCCGGCTGGCTGCGCGACCGCGGCGCGCCGGCCGCCTTCGTGGACGGCGTCCAGCAGCCGATCCGCGAGCACGAGTTCGGGGGCTCGCCGGAAGGCGACCTCATGCAGGCGGCCGACTCGATCTCCTTCCTGGAGACCAACGGCGACCTCGTCAGCACGTGGGCCGTGCGCGGCGAGTGCAGCGCCGAGAAGTCCGAGGAGAAGCTGCACTGGATGTACGAGCGCATCCGCCTGCAGCGAGCGCGGCCGTGGGCGCTGCCGTACATGGAGCGCTCGATCGACCAGCTGCGCCGCGTCGCGGCCGGCGAGCTCGACGCGCACGTCGACCCGGGCCGCGCGCCCGGATCCTGACCGCCACGCCGACCCCAGCACCGGAGACCAGAGATGACGCAGATCGACGACGAGCAGGTCGCCGCCGAGGCGGCGGGCGGCTTCCCCAGCCCCTTCGCGGTGACGGCGCCCGAGGGCGCCGAGGGATGGGAGCGCCTGTACCCCTACTACGCGCTGTTCAGCGAGGACCGGCGGGCGTTCGAGGAGTCGAAGTTCTGGTTCCACGACGCCATGCACTACCCCGAGCCGGTGTATCCCTTCGACCTCCTCATGCCCGAGGACACGTGGGTCATCCTCAACCAGAACACGACCCGCGTGTTCCGGGTGCCGTCGTCGCTGGGCCTCGACCATCGCGTCGTCAACGGCTACATCTACGTCAGCCCGACGGTCATCACCGACAACGAGGAGATCCAGCGCCGCGCCAAGGACTTCCAGGAGCGCGCTGGGTACTACTTCGAGCACTGGGAAGAGCTGTATGAGAACTGGGTGCGCAAGGCCGAGGACTGCCGCGCTCGCCTGAAGGCCATCACCTTCGACCCCCTCCCCGACGTCGAGCCACTGGAGGTCGTCACCGGCGGCCACGAGCGCACGAGCGGCTACCGGCTGATGGAGGCCTACGAGACGCTGCTGGCCAACGTCCACGAGGAGGCCTACCTCCACTTCGAGATGCTCGGCCTGGGCTATGGCGCGTTCCTGACGTTCCGCGACTTCTGCGCCTCGGCGTTTCCCGGCATCCGCGACCAGACGGTCGCGGGCATGGTCTCGGGCATCGACATCCTGCTGTTCCGCCCCGACGAGGAGCTGCGCAAGCTCGCCCACCTCGCCGTCGGGCTGGACGTCGACGGCGCCCTGCACGAGGGCGCCGACCCCGACGCCGCGCTGGCCGCCGTCGGCGCGGCCGACCGCGGCGCCGAGTGGCTGGCGGCGCTGGAGGCCGCCCGCGAGCCGTGGTTCTGGTACTCCACGGGCTCGGGCCTGTCGCACAACCACCCGTCGTGGAACGACGACCTGACGTTCCCGCTGGACATCCTGCGCGGCTACGTCACCAAGCTGCGCGCGGGGGAGAGCATCGAGCGCCCGCTCGAGGAGGTCGAGGCCGAGCGCGAGCGCATCACCGCCGAGTACCGCGAGCTGCTGACCTCCGAGGAGGACCGTGAAGGTTTCGACCAGCTCGTGAAGCTGGCTCGGACCGTCTACCCGTTCGTCGAGAACCACAACTTCTACGTCGAGCACCAGCACTACTCGTTGTTCTGGAACAAGGTGCGCGACCTGGGGCAGGTCTTCGCGAGCCACGGCTTCCTGGAGGAGGCCGAGGACATCTTCTTCCTGCACCGCTACGAGATCTACCCCGCGATCTGGGACCTGACGACGGGCTGGGCCACCGAGACGCCCGACCGTCGCAGCTACTGGCACCGCGAGGTCGCCGAGCGGCGCAGGATCATGGACGTCCTGCGCGGCTGGTCGCCGCCGCCGGCGCTCGGCCCGGCGCCCGAGGCCGTGACCGAGGCGTTCACGGTCATGCTCTGGGGCATCACCACCGAGACGCTGGGCCGCTGGCGCCGCGCGCAGGACGGCGGCGGGCCGTCCAACGAGCTCGAGGGCGTCGCGGCGTCCCCCGGCGTGGCGGAGGGCCCGGCACGGGTGATCACGTCCCCCTCGCAGCTGACCGAGGTGCAGGCGGGCGAGGTGCTGGTGTGCCCGATCACCGCGCCGAGCTGGGCGCCGATCTTCAACAAGATCGCGGCGGCCGTCTCCGACATCGGGGGGATCATGTCGCACGCGGCGATCGTCTCGCGCGAGTACGGGCTCCCGGCGGTCGTCGGCACCGGCTTCGGGACCAAGACCATCAAGAACGGGCAGATCGTCCGCGTCGACGGCACCAAGGGCACCGTGACGATCGTCGGCGCCTGAGGCGACCCGACCCGACCCGCGCGACGGGCTCGCGCGGGCGGTCGTCGAGGGGCCGCGTCAAGCGGGTGCAAAGGGGTCGCAAAGCCCCTCCGGGGAGCCTTGGCTGCCCATTCACCCGTACCCCGGAAGGACCCTCACATGAGACGGCTCGTCCTCGTCGTCGCGCTCATCGGCGCGCTCACCGCAACCGCAGCGGCGCTGGCCGCCGGCAGCGCTCCCATCGCCGAGAAGGTCCTCGGCGCCGGGGGCATCTCCGATGGCTACACCGTCAACGTCAAGAGGCCCGGTGACGTGGTCGTCGCCGAGGCGACCGTGCCACCCGGCGCGAGCTTCGGCTGGCACTCGCACCGAGCTGCCGTCGTGGTCGTC